>JBPYDQ010000060.1:0-5909 GCA_051986135.1 Terriglobales bacterium
GCATCTTCCAAGCGACCAATCATGCGGTTCAGGGCATGCGCCAGACGCTCAAGTTCATCGCCTGTCGGGATGACGGGCAGGCGTTCTCCCAGCTCTCCCACACCTATGCGTTCGGCCTTTGCTGTGAGCGACACCATTGGTTTTAAAGGTTGCGACATCAGCAGGTATCCACCGATCCCCGCAACCACGACCACAATAGGTGTCAAGGCCAACAGCAACACCAGCAGGTCACGGAGGAGATTCGAGATAGGATGATGTGAAATGGCAGTCTCGATCAGATAGCGCGCTCCAGAGCTCGATTGGTATGGGAAGCTATAAACAACGAGGTCAGTCTGACTGTCTTTTCTTTCATGGTGGAACTCGGCAGTTTGAAGGTGAACATCTGGCGGCAAAGAGATCTTTTCGGAGGCGCTATCATTTTCTTCGGCTGGGGGATACAGAACCTGATATCCAATTCCTGGTGTAATGCGAGAAAGCCGGACTATTTGTGCATTACGCGCTTGGGGATATGACTCGGACAATTCTTGAGTCAGCCAAGGCTCACCCTTCTTCTCAAATTGATTAACAAAGGTCTCGGCTACACTCCGCGCCTCGCTAGCAAGCGAATGCTGTAGAGACACCTCCAAATAGCGTTGGACGCCAAGGTAGATGCATGCTCCAAATACGATCAACGAAATCGTGAGAAGTCCGACATACCACGACGTCACTCGCGTTCGTAAAGACGGCACAAGCACGAATTACTCTCCCGTATCACTCTCCCGAATCATGTAACCCGTTCCCCTGACGGTCCGAATCATCTTGAAGTCATACTCGTCATCCACTTTTCCACGCAGGTGTCGCACGTAAACATCGACGATGTTGGTGAAGCCGTCGAAGGCTTGGTCCCATACGTGCTCGATGATCATATTTCGCGACAAGACACGTCCGGGATTCTGCATCAGGTACTCAAGCAACTGGTACTCTTTCGAGGTCAGTTCGATGCGACGTCCCTTGCGTTTGACCTGCTGCGTAAGACGGTCTAGTTCCAGATCGCCGACTTGCAAGGTGCTGGATCTGTTTACCGGCCCCCGTCTGAGAAGCGCTTTGGTTCGGACAAGCAATTCGGCAAATGCGAAGGGCTTGGTGAGGTAATCGTCAGCGCCCAATTCGAAAATCCGCACCTTTTCGTCGACGGCATCACGGGCCGTCAGAACCAGTACCGGCACACATGTGTTCTTCTTGCGAATCCGCCGTAGAAGGTCTGCACCGTCCAACCCCGGCAGCATCAGATCGAGAATGATGAGGTCGTAAGGGTACGTGTCAGCCAACTCCCATGCCTCCATTCCATTTCCTGAAACATCCACTGCATATCGTTCAGCCACGAGACCGCGCTCAACGAACCCGGCGACCTTAGCTTCATCTTCAACCAGCAGAATGCGCATGGCGAACCCCGTAATCAACCGGCGAAAAGCATATCTCAAGTGCCGGGGTAGCCTGCAAGCTCCTTTTATAAGAAGGCCCGGCCTGAATGAATGCAATTTAATTCCCGTTTCAGAGCGTTGTAATGCCTGGGCGTCAGCCTTGAAAGAATAACGGCACGAGCGGCCGCAACCCTGAAATAGGCCGTCTGCGGAGCCACCACTCGGGAGAGTTCGCGATGTTCAATCGTAGGAATGTACCTTGGCTGATCATGACTGCACTCTTGTTGCTACTGACCGCACTCATGGGCACCAACATCTCGGTTTCAGACATTGAGGGGCAGAACACTGCTTCCCTCCTGCTAAAAGGAAGCGTGAATCTCCCGGGCTACACCGGCGACTTCGACCATTTCGCCGTAGACCAGGCTCGCGGCCGGCTTCTCCTCGCTGCTGAGGATCACGCTACAGTCGAGGTGTTCGACCTCAATAACGGCAGGCACCTACAAACCGTCAACGGCTTCGAAACGCCGCACAGCATTCTGATCCGGCCAGGAGCACCCACTATCCTGGTCACTGATAGCGGCAAGGGCATGTCGAAGCTGTTGGATGCCTCGACCTACGAAGCGAAAGGCAGAGTAACACTTGTGCCCGGTGCGGATTCCATTGGCTACGATCCGGCGGAAAATATGGCCTACATCGTTACAGGTGGCAAGGACGTGGACATGGCGACATCGGAACTCGCCGCCATTGATCCCGACACTGGCAAGAAGAAAGCAGCCCTTACTCTACACGACAATCACGTCGAAGCGATGGCTCTGGAAAAGAACGGCAACCGTCTCTTCATCAATCTCACCCAGACGAACAAAATAGCAGTCATTGATCGCAAAGCCATGAAGATCATTTCAATTTGGCCCGTACCGACGGCGCAGCAGAATGCAATGGTTGCCTTCGACGAGCCCCATCATCGCTTGTATGTGGGATGTCGCAAACCCGGTATGGTCGTCGTGATGAATTCAGACACCGGCGCAGTGACGAATTCGGCGCCATCTCCACTCCGCTCTGATCAGATTCTGTTCGACCCGACTGCAAACCGGCTGTATTCGCCCGGAGGAGAGGGATACATGGCAGTCTATGACACCAGTGATCCCGATCACCTGAAGACAGTCGCGAAAGTGCCGACCGCGCCTGGAGCAAAGACCGGCATCCTGGTGCAAGAGAAGAAGCAGTTGGTACTCGCAGTCTCTCCGGGCGATACCAAGGCGATGGCCAAGGTGCTCACTTTCGACCTGAAGTGACGAGGGTCTCATGGGCCGAGAATGACACCAGAAGAACGAAAGAGTGGAGGTTCAGACGTGGCTCAAGCGGCGTTATCACTCGACTACGAGAGACCATCTCTTCTCAGCCGCAGTACAGCTTTCTTTGTGTACATGTTCGAGCGGTTAATTCCGGACCCTTACGTCTTCGCCGTAATCCTCACATTCCTCGCGGCTGCGCTTGCTTATGCGTTTGCGCCCAATGCCGCGTCCGGGAACATACTGTCGTCCTGGTACGAAGGGATCTTCCAGATCCTGACATTCGCCTTTCAGATGGTCTTGATGCTCGTGACAGGGTACTCCCTGGCGAGTGCTCCGGTAGTAGCGTCTGCTCTCTCCAAATTAGCGTCAATTCCAACCAGTGCACGGTCGGCAATCTCGCTTACCGTCTTCGTCGCGATGGTGGCTTCCTGGTTGAATTGGGGGCTCGGCCTTGTCGTGTCTGCCCTTCTTGCTCGCGAGATAGCAAAGCGCGTTCGCCTCGATTTTGGCTGGCTGGTCGCGGCAGCTTATACGGGATTTGTCATCTCCACCGAGGGACTGTCGGGCTCAATTGCCCTTTCTCAGGCCACTCACGGATCAGCGCTGAACATCGTCGAAAAGGTCACGGGTCAGCTTATACCGCTGTCACAGACGGTATTTACTCGCTTCAATCTGATTCCGATCGCTGTCCTCTTTTTCGTCCTGCCGTTCGTCTTCCGCTATCTGGGTCCTCCAGCCGCGGCTGCACAGTTTGCCGATCCAGAGAAACTTCGTGCAGAAGATCAGCTACAGAAGGGAAAGGAAAAGACGGACAGCATCGGTTCGAAGCTCGATCACGCCTGGATTCTAAACATACTGCTTGCGGCCTTCTGCACCGCGGCATTAGTTGCCGAATGGATACGACACGGCTTCTCACTAGACCTGAATTCGGTAATCATGATCCTTTTATTGATGGGCCTGCTGTTGCACTGGACGCCTGCGGCCTACGTGGCCGCGGTTCAACGTGCGGCTCGCATTACTGGCTCACTTATCCTGCAGTACCCGCTGTATGGCGGCCTGATGGGGATCATGACAGGAACCGGTTTAGCCGGTGTGCTGGCGAAGACGTTCCTTCGTTTCTCGACGGCATATACCTTGCCCTTCTATACATATCTGACCTCGCTGATCATTACGTTGTTTGTTCCCAGCGGCGGAGGTCATTGGGCGGTGCAAGGGCCTTTCGCAATTCCGGCCGCTCGCGATTTGCATGCCTCCTACGCAGCTACCACGATGGCTGTCGCCATGGGAGAGTCAGTCGCTAACATGCTTCAGCCTTTCTGGGCCCTGCCCATTCTGGCGATTGCAGGCATTCCCATGCGCCGCGTGATGGGCTTCATGGTCATTACTTTCGCCATCTCGGGGATCGTGTTCGCCGCTTCGCTTCTGCTGCTGGTGCCTCGCTGAGGAGACGATGAACGCTGGAACATCCAGAATTACTCTGAGGTTCCTCGCCACTCCTACGGATATCTCCTACGGAGGGACTGTCCACGCAGGGAAAATTCTCGAGTGGATCGACAAGGCTGGTTATGCCTGCGCTGTAGCTTGGAGTGGGCATTATTGCGTAACCGCCTACGTTGGGAATATCCGCTTCACTCGCCCGATTCAAATCGGAGATCTGGTCGAAGCGCATGCTCGGCTCATTCATACCGGTCGCACCAGCATGCATATCCTGGTAAAGATTCTTTCCGCCGACCCTCGACAAGGCACGTTCGTCCAAGCGACATGGTGCATGACGGTTTTTGTCGCCGTTGATTCCTTGGGCAGTTCCATCCCGGTTCCTTGTTGGGAACCCGGCGACAACGAGCAGCGCCAATTGCAGATGTTTGCCATGCAGCGTATCGAGGTCCGCAAACAAATTGAGAAGGAGATGGCCCGGCAGACGTACCTGGAGGGGGGCGGGGCTGCCAACACGACGCTGCGCTTCCTTGCTGCTCCTACGGATGTGAACTGGGGAGGCAAAGTGCACGGTGGTACCGTGATGCGATGGATTGATGAAGCCTCATACGTTAGCGCAGTCACCTGGAGTAAGAAGCTAAGTGTGGCGGTTTATGCGGGAGGGGTTCGCTTTTACCACCCAATCGCAATAGGCGACCTGGTAGAGGTGCAGGCCCGAATCTTATACACGGGCAGGACCAGCATGCATGTGGCCGTACATGTTCGTTCCAAGGGTCTGAAGAGCCAACAATGCATTCTGACGACCGAGTGCTTGGTCGTCTTCGTAGCTTTGGACGAACAGGGGCGGCCCACTCCTTTGCCAACTTGGCAGCCGACGTCGCCCGAAGACAGGTCGCTCAAGCAACACGCGATTCGTCTTATGGAACTCCGAGGTCGCAATCCTGCTCAGAACAAGTTTCACCCGTAAGATGTCGTCGGATTGCCTGTTGAACCGGATGTCATTTGAAGATTGATCCTCCTCCTACACCTAAGTTCGATTAACCTATTTGTGCTCCGCCGCTCTGACGTCATCGCATTTAGCGCCGAGAGGGTTCCCAACGGCATTTTTGCTCCGCCTAATTCGCTGAAAACAAGGCGCCGTAGTCCAAGTCAATCCAGGCAGAGCATGTACGAGATGCCGACTATACGGACAAGTGGATTCGCGCCGGATCGCCGACCAGGACGAAGCCGCTGGCGTCTGCTACGCCGAAGGAATGGCCGCAACGTAGATACGCTTCTCACGGTCGAACCGAGAGTCCGCGTTTTCGAGAACTTGGGAATTCGCGGCGAATACACCCCTGGGACGATGTGACATAAACGACGTCGGTGGAGACGGCGAGGTTTCGAACACACAGCTGTAACTGATTACATGGAGATAATATGTTATGTACATCAGTGATATACCGGCATGATGTTCCATTTGGAAGGTGCAGCTAACTTCGAAGATTTCGTGGCCTACTCCTTCTTGAAGTCGGAGGTAGCGATGACCCCGGGAATCGTGAAGATCCAAAACCCCTCTGTCCCGCCGCCGCTGATCACCGTGTTTAAGGTTAGTCCGGACGGACTATATGGCGTTACTCATTCGAACCACGCTATGCCCTAGATCAGGGGACAACTCCAGCCTGCACGCAAATCTACTTTCTGTGGACTGCCGAGGCCATCGTCCGAGATCGTAAGCACGCCATGGAAATACTCGTAAGACAATGATTTGTTTTTCCACGTGACCCAGATGAGACAGGACTGT
>JBPYDQ010000061.1:0-4989 GCA_051986135.1 Terriglobales bacterium
ATCACTGCCTCACTGCCCTATGGTGTGGGCACCTTCGAAGGCAACGTGCTTGGGGCGCAAAAGTCAGTTTACCGCTCGGGACTGCTTGATCTGCAGTTCCGCTTTGCCGTGAACCTGAAGGGCGGCCGAGCCATGCCTGTTAAAGACTTCGTGAAGTGGAAACAGAAAACCCTGCTGGGAGCCAGCCTGAAGGTGATCGCTCCCACAGGTCAATACAGCGGGAAAAAACTGGTGAACTGGGGAATCAACCGGTGGGGCTTCAAGCCGGAGTTGGGCTATTCGCGAGTGTTCGGCAAATGGATGCTCGACGCATACGGCGGCGCCTGGTTCTTCACCACCAACAACGCGTTCCCTCCAATACCCGTCCCGCAAACAGAGGGGCCCATAGGCAGCTTTGAGGGTCACTTAAGTCGTAACCTCGGGAAGTATCGGTTCTGGGCGTCCCTCGACGGCAATCTCTGGTTCGGCGGCACCACCACTCTGAATGGAATACAGAATCCCGCTACCCGGCAGACCAGCTCGCGTATAGGGGGCACACTCTCAGTGCCGCTCAGCAAGCATCAGTCGCTCAAGGTTGCCTACAGCAAAGGAACCTACGTCCGCTATGGCGGTGACTACCAGAATCTTCAGGCGGCATGGCAGTACTCGTGGGCAGGGCGGTCGAAGTAGTTCGTGCGACAGTCAGGATGTAACATGACGGCGCGGCCCGGGATTGCCATGGGGAATCGAAGGCGCAAGTACTGGCTGCTAATGGGAGCGTGTCTGGTACAGCTTTTCCGGTCGGCGCTTTATGCACAGGCTGTTGAGTTTCTGCCGGAGATCAATACTTACGTAAAACTCGACACGAACGTGCGCTTCGCTTTTCAGGCAAAAGAGACGCGGGAGAACGGCTTCCCGAAACAAGCCGAGATTGGCCCCAGCATGGAGTTTTACTGGAGACCATTGAAGAATCTCCGGCCCAACGAAGTGGACGAAGCCAAGACCCGTTTCATGCTGCTCTCATTTTGGATACCGTTACCTGCCCTCCTCGGAGACGCCTGCCACCCAACGCATCCTGTTGATGGCCACAACTCGGCTTCCTTCGAAGTCAAAGCTGGTCATTTCCGATCGTAACCGTGGAGAGCTTAACTTCAGCCGGGGAGAGCTCAATTGGCGATATCGGAACCGGTTGCAAGTGGAACGTGAGATTACCATCCGGTCCTATCATCCGGTGCCGTATGGCAACGTCGAGGCCTACTACGACAGCAAGTTTCAGAAGTGGAGCAGCATCGTTATTGAAGCCGGTAGCCAGTTCCCGATTGGAAAGCATACTGAGCTCGACATTTACTACGAGCACCAGAACAACACCGGGACCGCCCCCAACCAGCAAGTCAACGCTGCCGGTGTAATCCTGAATCTCCACTTCTAGCAGTACTTCCCCCTGGCCTTAGCGACAGGTTTTTCGTTCATTTTCGCCCTCGATAACTGAAAGTGTGGAACCGGCGAGGAGCGTACCTGGTTAGATCCCAACCGCTGAAGGTGTGCCTCCGCATTCGTAAATCAAAACTTCCTGGCTGTAGTTCGGTGTTGCCCGCCTTGCGTCGATCTTCTCCTTCGTGGCATCCTTGGTCTATTGGTAGCGCTGCAGCCCCGGTTCCGGCCCACCGATCCTGTCGAAGCTGCGTTTCGAGCCACGGATGATGAGTCGGTCGCCCTCGCCGTTCTCTCACTGCTAATCCGAGCGCATACCAGCGGTAAAGAAAGGAGAAAGACGAAGAAAGAACAAGAAGGAGACCTTATGGCAGCCGTTGTCACTCCCTTTCCCTCAAGACCTCACCCGCGTAATGCCGTGGCTTCGGCGGTGCCCGCAGGCCGCAAGGAGCGCTACGCTGCGGGCAAAACATTGCGCCAGCGTGTGGCACGGGAGCAACACGGAAAATGGGCGCCTGGCCGTAACCGACGTGATCCGGTCGAGCTGGTAATCGGATCGAGCAAAGGCCTCATTCCGGAGCTCATTCCTATCCGCTACGGGCGCATGATGGTTTCTCCGTTTACCTTTTATCGAGGCACCGCCAACATCATGGCCGCGGACCTGGCGCCCACGCCGATGACTGGTGTTCATGCGCAGCTCTGCGGCGATGCGCACCTGCTCAACTTCGGCGGCTTCGCCACGCCCGAACGTCGGCTGGTTCTCGATATCAACGATTTCGACGAGACTCTTCCGGGCCCCTGGGAATGGGACTTGAAGCGGCTTGTCACCAGCTTCGTGTTCGCGGCACGTTCCAACGGCTTTTCCGCCGCCGATCAGCGTGAGGCGGCTTTAACCTGCGCGCGGTCGTATCGCGAGCGCATGCTCGAATACGCCGATATGGCGGTCCTTGAAATCTGGTACGCGAGTCTCCAGTTCAGCGACACGCTGGCGGCGATCCACCACAAGGCCGGACGTCGTCGTCTGAAAAGCCGCGTTGAAAAAGTGGCAGCCCGCCAGATTCCTGAGCACGAGTTTCCCAAGTTGGCGGCAGCGCGTGGCGGACACTATGTGATCAAGGACGCGCCGCCACTTATCTATCATCATCCCCACATTGTGGCCAGCAGAGAGGCGATTGGGCACGCATTGGCTTTGTATCGGGAGAGCCTCTCCGACTCTCGCAGGGTATTACTCGACCGTTACAAGGTGATGGATTTTGCGTTGAAGGTGGTTGGGGTGGGCAGCGTAGGCACGTTGTGTGCTGTGGCGCTGTTGATGGCCGCGGAGGATGACCCCCTGTTCATACAGATCAAGGAGGCGGGGCCCTCGGTACTAGAAACCTATCTTGGCAAGAGCACTTATTCCAACCACGGGCAGCGAGTGGTGGTCGGCCAGCACCTGATACAGGCAGCGAGTGACATTTTCTTGGGATGGACGCACGGCGAGGGAAGGCGACACTTTTACGTGCGACAGTTGCGCGACATGAAAGTCAAGATTCTCGTTGAGCTGTTCAAGCCTGTCGATCTGTTTGACTATGCCACCCTGTGCGGTTGGACGCTGGCACGGGCCCACGCGCGCTCAGGTGATCCAGCGATGATCGCAGGCTATATGGGGAAGAGCGACGTTTTCGACGAAGCTTTAGCGGCTTTCGGTAAAACTTATGCCGACCAGACCGAGCGAGACCACGCCGCCTTCAGGAATGCCATTCGCCAGGGACGGATCGAGGCCCAAGCAGAGGCCTGACCTCTTGCGAGGTGCCGAGTTTCTCTGTGAGGTCCTCACCTGTGGCTTTTACAAACGATTCATCGAAGCGGAGCTCAAGCTCCCTCCGCCATTTCGTCGTTAGCCGCGCGTGTGCGAGGACTAGAATCGGCTCTGCTTTACTAGAGCATCCAGTTCTCGCAGGATATAGCCAGCCGCAATGGTCTTTCCCGCAGTTAACCTTTTTGGATGCTCCGCCGACCTTACGGCTCCGCTGCCATACGGTCTCGGAACACTCAGTGGTCAAGTCCTTGGTACGAACCACTCCCTGTAGCGCCCTGGGCTGCTCGATTGCGTCGCTCGATTCTCGGTGAACCTTTTGGGCGGACCAGCAGTGGAGCTCCAGGATTACGCTAGATGGAAGCAGAAAGTGATTTTGGGCGCGAGCATCAAGATCGTAGCGCCCACGGGATAGTACAGTCCGACCAAACTCGATAATTGGGGAATCAATCGCTGGGCCTTCAAGCCTGAATTGGGATATTCCGAGCGTTGGACACTGGGTCCTTGACAGTTACACTGGCATCTGGTTTTACACTACTAACCCCGCCACTTACGACATCCCGAAGCCCTAACCGCAGACGGAAGCACCGATCGGGAGCCGCGTTTGTTCTCCTCGTTGACGTCGACTCGGCCCCGCTCACACTCGTGGGCTTCTTTACAATTGTGCTTGGACTTCTTCTGCCCCGGATCAACGTGCTAATGGACGGCGGACGACTGCACATCACCCTTCTGCGCTAGGCGCGTCCGGCCACCGCCCGGGGCAAGTGGCGCTTTGCCGTTCGATTTCCCCAGAGAAAACTACTCGCAGTTCGTGCACAGGCCTATGTAACGTGCTCATTTAGCAACTCGTTCTTTCGGCACGTTTGAACATCAACCCAATGCGCTCGGCATCTTTTCGCCTTGTGTGATCGTGTGTCACCGATATCGATTCGTCGCTACGCCCGGATCACGTCGTCCAGCCGACTCGCCTAGCCTCTTGCGCCAGCGGAGCTGATCTGACAATTCGACGCCGGGCTCCCCAGACCTCACAACCCAACTAAATTTCATCGAAATCGATATCCGCGTTCAAGAGCTTTCAGTTATAAAGCCGGTTTGTCAGGCCGCGCGGCAAAACTGGAAATAAATCGAACCACAGGGTCTTGGGCGTTCCTGAGAGGCATAGTGAACGGCTGCAGAAAGTTGTGCTTTAGCCGCAGACCGTTGCACACCCGTAAAGCAAAACTCGTAGGGCAACCGAGCTAGATCGTTTGTTTTCATTATCACCACCGATACCTATTTGGTAAATCACCTGCACGGAAAAATGACAATATCTGGCGGAGAACAAGGCTGAGGACCGCCACCTGTAGGCGACCTTTCCGGTTTTTTGGGGAGGCACAAGTGCCACCTCAAAGTCCTTCAGTCTGTGTATCGGCACAGAGAGGCAAATGAGCGATGAGACTCAAGTGTGCCGTAGCCGGCTACTGCGGTGTGAGCTTCACGTCGGCTGTTGGGATCGCCGTGCTCACAGTCGTCCTCATGGCGTTTCCGCCAGCGGCGCTCGCTCATCCCCAAAACGGCGTGGCTGTCGGTTTCAAGACTGGCTTTCTCCATCCACTTTCGGGCCTCGATCATATTCTGGCTATGGTCTCCGTTGGCATTTGGGGCTCGCAGCTCGGGAAACCTGCGATATGGCTGCTGCCGGTCACATTTCCGATGGTGATGGCTTTTGGCGGAGTTCTAGGGGTTCGCGGCATGGCGTTTCCTGGAGTCGAGGTGGGCGTGGCGATTTCGGCGCTTGTGCT
>JBPYDQ010000062.1:0-5864 GCA_051986135.1 Terriglobales bacterium
CCATCGGCCTCGACGTAGACTTGCCGCGTCGGATCGTCGTTCCCACCAACTCTGCAGCTCACCGCGCTGGCGTTGTGTAGTTCGACTCCAGGCACGCTCCCACCCCAACCAAGGGCCCGACGGAGGATGTAATCGAGATAGCGGACCCGGCTGCGGGTTTTGAAGAGCACCAGGCGCATGTCATTGCGCGACAAAGCAGCTCCGGGAGCAAAGGAACGAAGAACACCGCCGAAATGGCTTATGCGAACGGCCAGCACTTCGGACACCGTGGCCTGGCGGATTTCTTGGTCCATGCCTGTTCGAAGCTCAACCAGGAATGTTTCCAGTGGATGGGTCAACCACACGTGCGTGGCCTTAAGGTAATAAGCAGCCATGCCCCACCGGGTTTTGAGGGTATGGTCCAGCGTGTAAAACAGATGCGCGTCCGCACCAATCCCGACCGCAACGGTAAAGTATCTCGCGCCGATCTTTCCCGTCCGATCCTGGAAGCTGACGCGTCCGACAGCGTAGCGGCGTGGCGCCGCCTCAACCAGCGCACGTGCCGCCTTGACTGGGTTCATGGGCATCCCGAGATCGTGCGCCAGCGCATTGGCGGTACCGAGCGGGATCACGCCCAGAGCAGTGTTGGTTCCAACCAGGCCCTGCAGGATGTCATTAATCGTGCCATCGCCCCCACAAGCAACGACGGTGTCACGACCCGAAGCCGCGGCCGCACGCGCCTGTTCGGCTGCCCTGTCGCGATTACCGGTGGGAGAGGCGGCTACGTTTAGACCCGCATTGCGCAGGACGGTTTGAATGGCTTTGATATCGGCATCGCGGCGATGCTTGCGCCGGCCGGAGGACGGGTTGTAAAGGATAAGAGGGCTTCGCATCGATACCGCTGACCAAGCGGAGGGCTGACGGTAATTTACCGCTTGAAGCAGCAGTACGACAGCTTAACAGCCACGACTCGGTTGCGTGTTGCCCAGGCTGGGGCCAAGCCGTTCGACTCCCTTCTCCGCCAATGGTCCCCACTATAATGTTCTGAGAATGGCATCGACTGCCCAGGATCTTCAAGAAAAGATTGATTCCCTGCGGGACAGGATCCGCTATCACGAACACCGCTACTACGTGCTGGACGCTCCGGAAATCAGCGACGCGGAATTCGACAAGCTGATGGATCAGCTAAAGCGGCTGGAGGCCGAGCACCCCGAACTGATCACGCCGGATTCTCCCACGCAGAGGGTGGGGGGAAAGCCGCGCGAAGGATTCATCAAAGTGCGTCACTCAGGGCCGATGCTTTCGCTGGACAACACCTACAGCGAAGACGAACTACGCAACTGGGAACGGCGTGTCCACGAACTGAGCGGGCGCAAGGACGTTGAATTCGTTTGTGAGCTCAAACTCGATGGGATGTCGCTGGCTTTGCACTATGAAGATGGCCACCTGCTGCGAGGCATCACGCGAGGCGATGGAACTACCGGAGAGGATGTCACGCTAAATGTCCGCACGGTGCGGTCGATTCCGCTTTCAATTCCGAAAGAGGCTTTGAAAAAGGCGTGCATACCGCCCAGCTTCGAGGTGCGCGGCGAGTTGCTGATGCCCCTCAATGCGTTCAAGAAACTGAATCAAGAGCGGGAGAAGCAGGGACTCGCGACCTTCGCCAACCCCAGAAACTTCGCCGCGGGCACCGTGCGACAGCTTGAACCAAGCATCACCGCGAGCCGTCGCCTGGATTATTTCGGTTACATGCTGCTGGTCAAGGGGCGTACGTACTTCGACCGCCACTCGCATACTCTGAATGTACTCGAGCAGGCCGGTTTCAAGGTGAACCCGGCGCGCGAGATGGTAAAAAACATCGATGGAGTGTGGTCGTTTATTCAGAAGTGGGAAGGTAAGCGCGAGAGCCTGCCGTACGAGATCGATGGCATCGTCGTTAAAGTTGACTGCACAGGCTTGCAAGAAGAACTGGGGTACACGGGGAAGGCTCCACGCTGGGCGATCGCCTACAAGTACGCCGCAAGGGGCGCCGTAACCCAGATCGAAAACATCGTTCCCCAGGTGGGACGTACGGGAAAGTTGACGCCGGTGGCATGGCTCAAGCCGGTGCCGATTGGGGGCACGACTGTCAGTCGCGCCACCTTGCACAACATGGATGAAATCGAGCGGCTGGGGGTGAAGATTGGGGACTGGGTGCAGGTGGAGCGCGGCGGCGACGTCATTCCCAAGGTCGTCAGCGTGGTTGAGGACAAGGATCACCCGCGCGGGCAGACGTCGTTCGACATGCCCGAGCGTTGTCCGGTATGCGGCGGACATGTAGTGCGCACCGAGGGTGAGGCTGATCATCGCTGTATTAACGCCAATTGCCCGGCCAAACTGCGCGAAAGCATCCTTCATTTTGCTTCGCGCAAGGTAATGAACATCGAAGGTATGGGTGAAGCGCTGGTCAATCAATTAACCGATCGCGGCCTGGTCAAGAATGTCGCCGATATTTACCACCTGAGTAAGGCTGATCTGGTCGGGTTGGAACGTATGGGCGACAAGTCGGCTCAGAACGTGCTGAACGAAATCCACAACTCCAAGAAGCTGCCGTTAGAGAGAGTGATCTTCGGATTGGGAATACGCTTTGTCGGCGAACGAACGGCGAAATTCCTGGCTGAACACTTTGGGACGCTCGATCACTTGATGAGGGCGGATGAAGCTGAGCTGCAGGCAGTGAACGAAGTTGGCCCGCGAATCGCCCACAGTATCGTCGAGTTCTTTCGCGAGCCGCGCAATAGGGAACTGGTAGATGAGCTAAGAAAAGCGGGACTAACCTTCGCGGGAACGAAAAAGGAGCGAGGCACGAAGCTGGCGGGCAAAACTTTCGTGCTCACCGGCACTTTGGCAAACTATAGCCGCGAACAAGCCAAGAAGATGATCGAAGACGCGGGGGGACGAGTCTCTGGATCAGTCAGTCAGAAGACCGACTATGTGCTCGCCGGCGCCGACGCCGGGTCGAAGCTGGATAAAGCCCGGGAACTCGGCATCCCGGTCATCACCGAACAACAGATCGAAGGATTATTGAATTAGGGCTCTGATCAATAAACTGCGACCTCTCGATTGATTCCCTCGCGGGTTCGTCCTTCTGGGGCCCGGAAAAGCAATGGTGTCAATTGCCCAGGGTTTTACGGATCCGCTCCCAGGTGGTTTCCAGAGTTTCGGGCAGTACCCGTGTCTCACCGATCACCGACACGAAATTCGCGTCGGCCACCCAGCGTGGCAATACATGCATATGGATGTGACCGGCCACCCCCGCTCCCGCAGCTGCGCCAATGTTCATACCCAGGTTGATGCCGTCCGGCTTGTAGAGGGTTCGCAGGACGTTCTCCATTTTCTGGCTAAGCTCCATCATTTCGTGAGCGGTTTGGGGGGGCAGTTTCTGTAATTCGTCGAGGTGGGCGTAGGGAACGATCATCACGTGGCCCGGAGTGTATGGGTAGGTATTAAGAATTACGAAACAAGTCGGCCCGCGATGAACGATGCGAGCCTTGGCGTCGTCTTCCTTCGCCAGTTCACAGAAGATGCAGCTCTCCGGCTTGTTGGCTCCTGTGATGTAGGCATAACGCCAAGGTGTCCAGAGGTAGTCCATGGGAATCGAGGGTAGCAGATGGCGCACTTTTTCTGGAAATCACCACGAATTGTGACATGCCGGCAGCAGCTCGACAGGCGCAGCGTTGATGCCAAGAACCTTTAGCGCACTGTTATTTTCCCTCGCTTTTGGTGTTTGACACTGTTCGGAAGCGATTGCTATAGTCGAGAGGTTCCCCTGGACGCGGGTTCGCGTTTAGTAAGTTTGGCCGCTGGATTGTCTTAGTCCGTTCGCCAGGACGGGCTCAACATCACTCTAGACTCTCGAGCCGTCCGCACGAACATCCCGCATCCTGGTCCGCACTTAGGTGCGAGGTACATCGGAGAGGCATAAACCTTGTTCGACGACAACACTGCCCGTAATCTGGATTTCGCCACCACTGTGGAGGACAAACCCTCGACAGAAAACTCGGCATTCGGTTCCGACCGCCCGCAGCCGGTCGAAAAGGTCGAGCCGGAAACGGAAAAGCTCGCGAGCTCGACCGCAGGGGCGACCGAAGACTTTGCCTCAGCCTTAGAAACCTTCACGACCGAAGCCGAGGAAGCGGCCAGCGACGATCATGTCATTCACGGAACTGTTCTGAAGCTCACGCCCACGCACGTGGTGGTGGACATTGGGGCAAAGTCGGAGGGCATGCTTCCAATCGCCGAGGTGTTGGATCACCAAGGCAAGGCCCGCTTTCAACCCGGTGATCAGATTGATGTGATGCGGGAAAAGGGCGAGACCGAAGAAGGCTATCTCAATCTCTCTCATCAGAAGGCACAGCGGCTACACGCCTGGGACGAAATTGAGAAGGCGCATGATGCGAAGAAGCCCATCAAAGCGACCGTAATTGACCGAATTAAAGGCGGCTTGACGGTGGACATTATGGGCGCACGGGCATTTCTGCCTGGTTCGCAGGTGGATTTGCGGCCGGTGCGCAATCTGGATGCTTTGAAAGGTCAGGAGCTGGAAATTGCGGTTATCAAGCTCAACAAGAAACGCGGCAACATCGTCGTTTCCCGCAAACAGCTTCTCGAAGAAGAGCAATCCGAAAAACGCTCGAAAACTCTGGAGCACCTGGAAGAGGGCTCGGTGCTCACCGGGGTGGTGAAAAACCTTACCGATTACGGCGCCTTTGTGGATCTTGGCGGGATTGATGGTCTGCTGCACATCACCGACATGTCCTGGGGACGGTTAACTCACCCACGCGACCTAGTCAATGTTGGCGATCACATTCAGGTGAAGGTCCTCAAGTTTGACAAGGACAAGCAGCGCGTCTCCCTGGGATTCAAGCAGCTGACTCCTGACCCCTGGCTGGATGCCGCTCAGCGCTATCCGGTGGGGGCGCACGTTCATGGGCGAGTGATCAGTGTGACCGATTACGGTGCGTTCGTTGAGCTCGAGCAGGGCATCGAAGGGCTGGTGCACGTGAGCGAGATGACCTGGTCCAAGCGTATGAAGCATCCTTCGAAAATCGTAAACGTGAACGACAATGTCGAGTGTGTGGTGCTGAACGTGAACCCGCAGGAGCGCCGTATTTCCCTGGGCATGAAGCAGCTGGAGACGAATCCCTGGGAATCGCTGCATGACAAGTACCCGGTCGGCGCCACGGTTGAAGGGCGGGTGCGCAATTTGACGGACTTTGGGGCTTTCGTCGAGATCGAAGACGGAATTGACGGTTTGGTGCACGTCAGCAATCTGAGCTGGACGCAGCGGGTAAAGCACCCCTCCGAGGTACTCAAGAAAGGGGATCGGGTAAAAGCCATTGTGCTGGCGATTGAGCCGGACAAGCGTCGGTTATCCCTGGGAGTCAAGCAGCTCCAACCTGACGTATGGGAGACGTTCTTCATTCAGCATCGAGTGGGTGATGTGGTCCACGGGAAGGTTTTGCGAGTGGCCAGTTTCGGAGCGTTTGTCGAAATCGCCCACGGAGTCGAGGGGCTGTGCCACAACTCCGAGGCGGTTGATGAACACGCAGGCCAACTCCATCTAGAACCCGGCCAGGAACACGAGTTCAAGATCATAAAGATGAACCAGGATGAGAAGAAAGTTGGCCTCAGTATCCGAGCGGTGCGCGAAGAGGCTTCGCGGCAGGAAGTCGAATCGTACAAGCATCCAGCCTCGAGCACGGGCGGGTCAACCATTGGCGAGCTAATGTCCTGGAAGCGGGCAGGGAACGAACAGAACTGAGCTTCGATCAGAATTCAGCCAGAAGGGCTGCTCATTGCAGCCCTTTTTTCTGGTAAGCCGTTGTAAGGAATAGCTTTGCTGC
>JBPYDQ010000063.1:0-2898 GCA_051986135.1 Terriglobales bacterium
ATCATGCTTAGAAGTGTCAGTCAGCTTCGAAGGTTGGACTCAAAATGAAAGCCAAGCAAGTAACTTATGGCGTTTGTCCAGTGCCTGCCCTTGGCGAGCGTGGCCCATTTTTCAGTTTTGGAAGCGATAACCACAAATGTACTAACCCGCCCTGGGGAGTTCGGTTGCCACGACCTGCCAGTCGTTTGCTGACGTGGTTACTGCTGTCGGCAAGTTGGCGTTCGATCCGGTTTTCCCTTACCGTTGCTCGCTATGAGCAACAGAAGACCTTCTGCATACCCTATCCCGCCCGCAGGTAAAGTTTCCGTCTTGCGCCAGCGGATGATCGACGACATGACGGTGCGCAACCTCGCACCCAATACCATGCTGTGCTACCTCAAGCAGGTCCACTACCTCGCCCGGTATTTTCGCAAGTCTCCAGAGCAGTTAGGCCCCGAAGACATTCGGGATTACCAACTCTATTTGGCCAAGAACAGGAAGCTGTCGGTGAACAGCCGGTTGGTGGCGATGACGGCGTTGCGGTTTCTCTACGGGATCACTCTGCAGCGAGAACGCTTCATCGAAATGCTCCCCATGCCCCGCAAGGAACACTATCTGCCGGTGATCCTCAGCCCCGCAGAAGTACTGCGGTTTCTGGAAGCGGCTCCGTCCTATTCTCATCGGGTCATCTTCAGCACCATGTACGGCACCGGCATGCGGGTCAGCGAGGCCCTCCATCTACGGATGCGCCACATTGACAGCCAGCGCATGATGATTCGCATTGAGCAAAGCAAGGGGAACAGGGATCGTGACGTACCGCTCTCCCCCAAACTGCTGGAATTGTTACGCACGTATTGGCGCAAGGTTCGACCGCGGGAATGGCTTTTCCCAGGCCAGAATCCTGATCAACCGCTGCGCCGAGAGTCTGTCGGCCAAGCGGTAACCCAGGCAGCCCGGCGCGCTGGCCTGACCAAGAAACCCAGCCCCCACTGCTTACGACATGCCTTCGCTGTCCATCTGTTGGAGGCGGGAACGGACCTCCGCAGAATTCAGCTCCTGCTGGGTCATCACAGTTTGGCCACCACCGCCCGTTATCTGTATCTGACCACCACAACGGTCTGCGCCGTCACCAGTCCGTTGGATTTACTCCCTTGTCCCATCCACAATCTCAAACCGTAAACCCGCGTTTTCGTGCGGTCTGCACTGGAAGTCGCTGACATTGTACGCGCGTATGGCGAGGAGTTTCGCCAAGCGCATGCCGAGTCTCTGTCTGTAGGACAGAAGCGTGTGCTTCATGCCATCGAACGCTGCCGCACAGCCGCGCTGGGTGGTCATCTGGAGCGCTGCGATCAATGCGGCCATGAACGCAACGCTTACAATTCGTGTGCCGACCGCCATTGCCCCAAGTGCCAGTCTTTAGCCAGGGCCAAATGGTTAGAGAAGCGGCAGGCGGAACTGTTGGATTGTGAGTACTTCCACGTGGTGTTTACCTTGCCGGCAGAACTGGCCGCGCTGGCTCTCCAAAACAAACGCCTGATGTACGATCTTTTGTTTCGAGCTACTGCCGAAACTTTGCAGTCGGTGGCGGCCGATTCGCAATACCTGGGAGCGCAGATCGGCTTTTTCTGTATCCTGCATTCCTGGGGACAGTCCCTCAATTTTCATCCCCATTTGCATTGTGTCGTGCCCGGTGGGGGCATCTCTCTGGACGGCAGCCGTTGGGTGGCCTGCCGTCCAGGGTTCTTCTTGCCAGTAGAGGTTCTGTCGCGTCGTTTCCGCAAACTCTATTTGCGCTATTTGGAGCAAGCCTATGCGGCTGGGAAACTCCCTTTCTGCGGTGAATTGCAGCCCCTGTCGGATCCTGCAAGCTTTGCCCGCTATTTAGCACCGCTGCAGGACAGTGACTGGGTGGTCTATGCCAAAGCACCATTCGGTGGCCCGGACCAAGTCCTCAATTACCTGGGTCGCTACACCCATCGGGTGGCAATCTCCAATAACAGGCTGAAGGAACTAAAAGACGGTAAGGTAACCTTCACCTACAAAGACTATAAACGTGAGCGGCGGCAGAAGGTGATGACGGTATCGGCGGACGAATTCTTGAGGCGCTTCCTGCTGCATGTTCTTCCCAACTCGTTCCAGCGCATCCGCCACTACGGCCTGCTCGGCAATCGGCATCGCGCGGAACACCTGGCCCGCTGCCGCGAACTGCTGGCTATGCGCCCGCCAATCCCGCCACCGCATCGCAGCTACCGGGAACGCTGCCAGCAACTCACTGGGATCGATCCGTTCCAGTGCCCCAAATGCAATCGTGGCACGATGGTGCGCATCGCCGTCGTCCTCCCCATCGTCAAGTTCGCCGCAATCTCTAATACCTCATGAATAGTGTTAACACACTCCCGTGTTTGAACATCAATTTCCAACTGAGCGCCCCTTCAGCATGCGTGTGCCTCAATCTTGGCCGCTCCTCCTGCAAACATCACTTCCAGCCTTCCACATCCGGCCATTTCGATTCTCCAAGGCGAAAATCCCTCCCGTTTCGCCTCCCATTCATCCGCAATTGATGAACCCGGGTCGGTTCTCTGCGCCACCACACTACCCAGCAGCCTTTCAAAACACATAGCTTGAGGCTTCTCCCGCGGCTTAGCACATCAGGCTTTTAACCAGGGTGCCGTGCAGGCTTCCAGTTGCACAGAAAATTCCTGCGTCCCGGCACCCCGGTTAAAACCCTCTGCAATATCGGAGTCAGTTACGCGAATTGTGTCTTCATTACCTTTCGCTGCGAAGGTTACTTACTCGCAAAAATGTGATTGAATGATCTTTCGTTTTCGTTGCAGATATCTTCGATTAATTCGGTATCGAGCATGACGTGCAGGTAGCGCTTGGCGGTCCACGGGCGCGTGTATACTTTGAGATCGTCAA
>JBPYDQ010000064.1:0-4190 GCA_051986135.1 Terriglobales bacterium
AAAATGGTAGGCCCGGGAGGACTCGAACCTCTGACCTCTTCCGTGTCAATCTATCGTGGTTAGGCATTACAACAACTTACAGAACCGCGGGGACTGCCAAAACTCCCGAAAGTCGCACAAGACAGCCTGTTGTGTGGGTTGGATTGTGGGTTGGAAAAAAACAGTAGACTCTGATTGGCGGCGGTTTGCTAAACCCAGCGGCCCGTTGCGCGCTGAGCGATTTTCACGTATTTTGTTTGCATTAGACTCGTCCCGGCTGCAGCCGCGCAGCATCATTTGCAACCCATAGTTCAGCAAATGTCAGCAAGATTTGCTCACGAATTTCGCCTTAAAGGGCAACCAACCCGACATAGTCTTTCTTGGAGTACTTCCAGCCTTCGTTACAGACCGAGAGCACCTGCTGGCAAAAGCGGGGCCTTCGCACAACGGCCGTGCCGTGGGCATCCCACGGGGCCAACTCGTCGGGCCAATAGATTTGTCTCGTTAAGCCCCAAAAACACCTTCGTCACGAAGTGCGTTTCTCACGGCAACCACCTCGGGGTCATTAATCAGCAACACCAGAATCGTTACGCGCCCAATCTGGGTTAGCGGCTTCAATTCAGGCCCGTCCCACTCGAAATGTTCCTCCCATCTGTCATGCCGAGGATGGAACAGGCGCACGATTTCCCCGGTGTTTGGATCAAACCCAGCCACGTTCGGCCCCTTGAAGCGGTTGCAATGGAGGCAAGCCAGGGCGAGATTTTCAAGCTCGGTTTCGCCGCCGTGTTGGCGTGCGATGATGTGGTCTATCTGAAACGGTGCCGGGTGAAACGCTGAGGACAAGTGGCAGTATTCACAACGAGCCGCCGCTCGCTCCCAGACCCTGTGGATGAGATCAGCGTTCAATATGGCTGGCTATCGAGCAGAGCGCTGCAAAGCGCAGCGTCCCTTGGATTGCATAATAGCGAGGAGATTGCTGACATGGAGATAGCTGTCGAGTTCGGCTTGTTCTTGGCTTGTCAGTCTGCCCTGGCGACCCAACTCAGACAACTCGTTCATGCGCGCGATATCGCGCTCGCCAAAACGAACCGACACCAAATATTCGGCTGCGCCGTGCGACAACTCTTTCTCTCCCACCTGGATGACACGGGCGAGAATCGCCGCCTCGGTATTGGGGCTAGTGATTTGGGAGCTCATCCTGGTTCCACCTAGCTATTGTGCCATCACGCTCCAATCATGTCACGGGGAGCCCCGGAGGCGAGGGAATTCTTCTCGCGTGTACGCTCAGCGGTGAGCTATGATCCCGTGAATCGTTGCAAAACTTGTGTTCTCAACTGCGTCAGCCGATTGGTCGCCACTACGGCGTTAGAGAGGACTAATCCTCGCTGAGGTCGCAAACCTGGGCTCAACGTCCGGATTGCTCGTTTATCCGCCCTCGGACGGTATACTCATGCTATGCAACCCAACCAAGACGTCATAAACCGATGGAGCGATGCCGCTCCGTTCTGGGAGAAGCACCGCGAAATCATCAGGCAGACGTTCGCGCCGGTCACGGCTGCCCTTCGCCAGGATGCGCTGATCGGCAGTGGATGCACCGTTCTGGATATTGCTACTGGTCCCGGCGAACCAGCATTACCATAGCTTCCTCGGTCGGCCCAGCAGGCAGAGTCTTCGGGGTCGATCCGGTGCCGGAGATGGTGGAAGCCGCTCGTCGAGAGGCACGCCATCTTGGGCTCAGGAATGCGCAATTTGACGTCGCCCTCGCAGACCACTTACCATTCGCGGCCGATACGTTCGACGCCGCGGTCAGCCGCTTCGGTGTGATGTTCTTTCCATCTCCTGTTGACGCGGTTCGCGAGATGTTGAGAGTCCTCAAGCCTGAAAAGAAACTGGCTCTGGCGGCCTGGTATCTCGCCGAAGAAAACCCATTTTTCTATACACTCTCCCGAGCCATCGAACGGTATGTCGATTCCCCACCGCCTGCACCCAATGCCCCGGATACCTTCCGTTTTGCCAGTCCTGGCAAGTTACGAGACGTTCTTGACCGGGTCGGCGTGCTCGTTCCATCGGAGCGCATTCTGCAATTCACAATAGAAGTTCCGATCTCAGGGGAAGACTTTTGGACGCTGCGATGCGAGATGTCCGAGACGCTCCGTAAAAAGGTCATCATGCTTTCAACGGAGCAGCTAGCCGAAGCGAAGCATCAGGCCATCGAAGCTTTTTGTGCGTATTCAACAGATTCTGGGCTGAGTTTCCCGGCTAGAGTCGTAATCATCAGTGGCCGCAAGGACGGCTCGACATAAATTGCACCGCTAGAGAAACGCGATGGCCGTGAAAGGGGATCGCGCGATCCTTGTCTGGTTTGTCCACACGGAAACTGAATACTACCTTCCTTCTTTTCATTTGGGGGCCGTCACTGGTGGAGTAGAGTAGGGATAGAGGCGGCAAGAGGGCTGTTTCTGTGAATACAGGGAAACTGGCATCCGCTTTGCCTTCAGGACACTGTCTCGGATCAATGCCCAACAAGAACGGGATCGAGAGGGCGCATCCGCGGTACTATGAGCAACTTTTCCGACACCCGAACAAACCAGGCGCTAACTAACTAAGACATTGCAGGCTTGGAGCAGCGGTATAAATAAGACCGACCCGGTCACCTACGTAACTAGTCAGACACTTCAAATTTGCTTCGCGCATTGTCGTCACTAAACTAGATCCATGCGAAGGGCCGTACTGACTCTCGTGCTTTTCCTCGGGTTCGGCGGCGCGCTCGGCGCTCAGACGCAACTGGGCTCCTGGTCCAACTTAAATCGCTTGAAGTCCGGCCAGGAAATCGAAGTGATCGAATCGAGCTTGAAGCACCACGAAGGAAAATTTGTTACTGTCACCGAAGAATTGCTCACCGTTAAAGAAAACGGGTCCGACGTCTCGGTAAAACGCGAGGACGTCGTCCGCGTCTCGACATTCTCGGGCCCCAAGCGTGGCGGACATGCCCTTATCGGGCTTGTAGGTGGCGGAGCTATCGGGGCCGGGATTGGCGCCGCCTCTGGCTCAAAGACCGGTTTCTTGGGGGGGTCCTCACGCGGAATTTACGCGCTTGTTGGTGTCGTTATTGGTGCTCCAAGTGGAGCAATTGTCGGCCTCGCGCTCCCCGCCAATACAACCGTCTACCGCGCTACTGCTGGTGCAGCCTCGCACTGAACCAATGCCCGACTCCGCATGTGCGGTAAGCACGACTAATCAGGCACAACCGGCACCAAGGGTATAGACTCTGTTGTTAAAGCGGTCGTGTTGATCAGCGAGCATTTTGGCAATGAACTCGTCGCCTGTCCATGATCGAGCCCTTCTGTTGTACGGCTCCAAACGAACTGAGGCGCTGAGTCTAGCGGAAATTGAGAAGTACGGACTCGATAGCTTCGGTGACCCGGACTATATCAGCATCTACGGAATGCCGCCGCGAGAATGGATCCGCCGCGGCGTCCGTCTCCTGGGCCGTACTGCAGTCGAGTGCACCCGTGACGCTCTGGCGGATTGCATAGGTCGCGATGTCGCCTCAGTTGCCAGGCGTATGCCAGCGAATCAATTCGTGGTCATTGACCCGTTCGCCGGTTCCTGCAATACGCTTTTTTGGATTTTGGGGAACTTGTCGAACTCAAAAGGCATCGCTTTCGAATCCGACCAACAGGTATTCGAGCTCACGCACCGCAATCTGGCGGTCCTAAATCTGAGTATCGAACTCATTCATGGCGATTATCTAAGGCTCCTTGGCGAGCGTCGTGTGGACAAGGGGCGCGGCATCGTCACTTTCGTCGCGCCGCCGTGGGGCACGGCGTTAGATGAATTGGAAGGCTTGGATCTGCATCGCACTACACCTCCAATCAACGAGGTTATTGACCAATTCTCAAGTCGGTTTCCGATGCATAACCTGCTCTTCGTCGTACAGGTCTATGAGAGGGTTAGGGAGCCTTCGTTGAACGATATTCGAACACAGTTCGACTGGACCGATCTGCGCATTTACTCGATGAACGAAAAAGGGAGGAACCATGGCGTGATTCTGGGAACGAAAGGATGGGTACCTCGGTAACGGCGCGACAACCTGAATTGGAGGGATTGTGAGAAATTCGGGTTGTAGTACGGACTTTACCGATAACCGGAACTTACCAGGAGCTATCGCGCCCAGGCTCCGGAATCACGCGGCCTCCGGCCATCGCGTG
>JBPYDQ010000065.1:0-3418 GCA_051986135.1 Terriglobales bacterium
GGTTCACGGCAATGGGACTAGTTACACGCTGACGCTGACTCCATCGGGCGGCTTCGCAGGCAATGTGACTTTGAGCTTGGGCGCGCTCCCGGCGGGCGTAAACGCTACTTTCAGCACCAATCCCATCCTCAACGGTTCGGGAACCAGCACCCTGACCGTCACCACCGCTTCGACCACGACGCTCGGAACCTACACCCTCAAGATCACAGGGACCAGCGGGAGCCTCACCCACTCCACTTCGGTCACCTTAATTGTAAGGAGTCGGCGCAGTGGCGGCTAAGATTAACGAGCGCAAGTGCCAAATACTTCGTGGATTGGGACCTTCGCCTTTTCCGGGAACCCGAGACGGTAGTTCTAGCGGGAATAAGTGGCGGTGTGTAACAAACAAATGGCTTTGAGATTTTGATCTTCCTTCTCAGTGGGAGGTGCTGGATACACACATAGAATATCTACATCCGGCATAGTCCCTAGTTCGTTGCAGAGTTTTTCGATTCGAATCGCTTCATCGACCTCACCGTCCGCCCAAAAGCGACCTGCTCGCTCACCGCAAACCGCAATACGTGGATGTTCTTTACCCGCTCGCAAGGCGGCCTCCCGTAAACCTGTAACGGTTTTTAACAGTTGATCCAACTCAGCAGTCTCGGAGACATCACAGGAAATATACGTTCCTTTTTGAATCGCGGCATCGATTTCCACACGCTGAGTGCGCAGTCGCCCAAGAAGAATCCGCCGGTGTGATTCGGTCGCGCAGACTAACGCAGCATTGCCCGCGTTAAGCGCTCTGGCAACAAAACTAGTCAGCCCGTCTAGAAGCACTCCGTCGTTTGAGCAAAACATGATCTCGTGACGCCTAGGAGCATTCGGTTTGTCTACCGGGACTAAGCCGCTGCTGACAAACCGCTTGTTCGCAAGGACGGATTCAATCGCGGGCATCAGATCACTCAGGACACTGGCTTTTTGAACGTAGCCATGTCCGCCCGCGCGGAACGTCTCTTCGACAACCTCGGGAGACGACTCTTGGCTGACGAACAGCAGCTTGGCTTGAGGAGCTATCGCTCTTGCCCGTTCGGCAACTTTGATTCCGTTCAGACTCGGCAACCCAATATCGAGCAGAATCAGATCAGGTCGGAGTTCTTCGATCTTCTGGATAGCTTCCAATCCATCAGATGCTTCGCTCACGAGCCGAAACTCGGTTCTTTCCCTCAGCAGCGAACAAATCAGTTGGCGAAACGGCTCAAAATCTTCGACTACTAGTACTTCAGCGGATCGCAACAATCCCTCCGGACAAAAAACTTTGTTATCGTGCGCCCCACGCATGGCCTTTCGCAAGGCTTGATCGGTATTCTTGTGCTGCATCCGGCGGCACGGCTAGTTCCTGGGGATATCGGGACGGTTCCACCAGCCGCCGCCGAGCGCCTGGAAGAGAGCAGCGGTGTCCGCGTAGCGATTAGCTTGAGCCTGAACGAGAGTAATCACCGCCTGCTGGTAGGTTTGTTCAGCGCTTAACAGACCTAGGTAGTTGACATAGCCGGCTTGGTACTGTTTCTTCGCCAGATCGAGCGTCACGCCTGCCGCATCCTTCGAGGCAGCCGCAGCCTTCAAACCATCCGCATCCTGTTGAAGCGCATTCAGCGTGTCCGCCACATTCTGGAACGCTGTCAAGACGGTGCTGCGATACTGTTCAGCGGCCTGGGTATAAGCAGCTCTGGCGGCGCGCTCGCGATGCAGGAGCGTGCCCCCTTCAAAAATGGGCTGCGTGATGCTTGTGCCCATATCCCAAAAGCCTGTTCCGGCTGTGAATATCTTCGAGAAGATAGTGGCCATGCTGCCGGCATCAGCAGTCAGCGCAAAACTCGGCAAGCGATTCGCGCGTGCGACTCCGATCAGGGCGCTGGCCGCATGCAAGTTTTCCTCAGCCTGGCGAACATCAGGTCGCTGCTCCACAAGTTGGGAAGGAAGGGTCAAAGGTACTTCCTGGGGCAACTGAAGATTCGATAGCTCGAATTTTTCAGAGAGATCCTGGTTGGGGAACCCACCTGACAGCACAGCCAGCAGGTCTCGTTGCTGCGCCAATTGCTTGAGCAGCGGTGGCAGGGTGGCAGTGATCTGTGCGAGTTGCGCTTCTTGTGCAGCCACGTCAAGCCTGCCCACGTATCCCTTGGCGAACTGGTTGCGCAAAATCCCAAGCATATCCGCGTTAATTTTTATGAGCTCGTTGGTCGCGTCGATTTGTGCCCGCAAGGAAGCCTCTTGCACTGCTCCGGCGGCCAGATTGGAGCTCAACGTGATGTGCGTGGCCGCGAGAGCGAAACGCGCCTGCTGCTCCTGTGCCTGCAGAGACTCCACAGTTCGCCGGTTCAGACCGAAAACGTCGGGCACAAACGAGACGTTGACCTGTGGCGTGTAAAGGCTGTAAGTCAGAGCACTGGTGTTGGTAACAGGCGAAATGTTGCTCGAAGTCTTAGCATGGATCGCGGAAAAACCGCCGCTCACACCAGGATAGTAAGCACCGCGTTGGGCCAAGACATTTTCTCTTGCGACTAAAAGCGCCGCCTGTGCGGCCTTGAGGTCGGGATTCGCTTTTAGCGCACGCTCGATCAGATCGTCGAGCGGCTTCGAATGAAACAGGCTCCACCACTCTCCCGGAATGTCGCGCGCTTCAACGAGGTGTTGAGTTTCGCCACCCGCAACATTGTTCGTGCTGCTGGTGGTCGATACCGGACTCGGAGTGTAACTGGTCACACTTGGAGCAGGAGGCTTCTTAAACTCCGGCCCGACCGCGCAGCCAGCGGCGAGCAGCAAAGCCGCAGCCGCACTGAGGAACGCCAAGATACATGTACGAGCGAGAGTCATCGAATCGATTCCTTAAGGCTTTCGACTCATGCGAGTTCCGTTGATTGCTCCAGATTTTCCAGCGTTCGCAGCTCCACCAACGGTCGCCGGGTTAGGGCTACGATGGCGCACATTACTAGGTGTCGGGACGGGAGGACGAGATACAGTCTGCGGCCTGACAGGTCGTGCTTGACTAACGGGTGGCGTCCCGGTGGATACTCCGCGCTGCTCGGGATGATTTGCCTTAGATGGGCTTGCCGGGTCGTGTGGCTGTTTCTTCTGAGAGGCGCTCCGGTGGCCTACTGGCTGATCAGAACTCTTCGTATTCTGCTGCTGCGCCTCATCAGCATGGGCCGAGTAGCCGGTCCCGCCCATCAGGGCGGGCCAGACAATCATCAGAAAAAAGACACAGGTGATCTTCATCTCGGTTCCTCTAGAGCGGAATGATTCTCACGGCCTAAAAAAAACATTCTCAGTGCAGGCACGACGAGCAGTAGCATGATCGGACCGACGAACATGCCGCCCACGATCACGGTTGCCAGCGGACGCTGCACCTGGCTTCCGATGCCAGTGGAAATCGCCGCGG
>JBPYDQ010000066.1:0-5352 GCA_051986135.1 Terriglobales bacterium
CTTCCTTGGAGTTCGAACAGCGTAGTGAGGGTCCTGAATATAACTATCCATAATCTTCACTCATAACGTAGCGCTAGCATGGGGTCCATCCGAATAGCGCGACGCGCCGGCACGTAACAAGCAAGCAGACTAACCACCATCAACAAGCCTGGAACCAACAGAAACGTGCTCGCATCCCACGCACTCACTCCGTAGATCAAGCTGGATAGCAATCGGGCCAACCCAAATGACATGAACAACCCCGTGGCCATTCCCAGTGTCGACAAAAGCAAAGCTCGTCCGATAGTGGTGAACAACAATTTCCAGGAGCGCGCTCCAAGAGCCATGCGAATGGCGAGTTCACGCCAGCGTTCCATAATTGAATTCGCCACTACTCCGTAGATTCCAAGGCAAGCAAGGATAAGTCCCAGAAGCGCGAAGACAGCCATAAGTCCCGCAACATATCGCAAAGCACTCGCTTGGCTCTTGATCAGCCCGCTCAGAAGCTGGAGCCTCTCGATAGAGAGACCCGCATCTAGCTGGTGAACCTCGGAACGGATCAAGGCTGAAAGTCGTAAGGGGTCGCCTTCGCTGCGGACTACGAAGTCGGCTGAGCGCGGCGGATCCTGCTCAGAGGGGAGATAGAGAATTGAGCGAAAGGAGCGATCATAAATCTCGTGTTGAACATCCGCGGCGATTCCAACCACCGTTCTCCAGGCAGAAGTTGGGTTAGCCGAAAGTTTTATCTGCTTGCCTACCGCATTTTGTCCCGGCCAAAGCCGTTCCGCCATCGTTTGACTTACGATACAAACTGGCAAGCTTCGTGGCGTGTCGTTTCCGTCGAACCCACGACCTGCAAGCAACGGGATCCGCATGCTCCAGAAATAATCCGCACTGACCGAATCGACTGTTGCTGTCGGCCTTTGGCTGATCACTGCCGGAGGCGAGTTCTGCACCATAACATCCGAACTGCTCTCATAGGAGCTGTAAGGTATGCCGCTGGCCAGTGCTGCTGAACGTGCGTTTGGAAGTGCTCGCAACTGGACAAGAAAACGATCCTCCAATGCCCTGATTTGCTGCGGCTGTGGATAACGCGCGGCGGGAAGAGTGATGTGGAAGGTCAACAGTGTCGTGGGCGCCAGAAGCGGTTGTCCGTTAACCAGTGACGCAAAGCCCTTAGTCATTAGCGCCGCCGCGATCAGAAGGACTGTCGCCATGGCGGTTTCGGTCGCGACAAGCGCTGTACGCCAGAAGTGGCTTCGGTGGCCGGCGATTCGTGCTCCGGCTTCGACCAAAACGCTACTGAGTTGCACCTTGGTGTTCTGCCAAGCTGGAACTAGTCCGGACAGTAGCCCCGCCGCAATCGCCACAACACTTGTAAACAAAAGGCTAGTAACATTCACCGTTAGGCTGTCTAAGTCGCAGAACCACCGGACATCACTGGGCAAAGTTCTGCGTAGAATGGCTACGCCATAGACGCCAAGTAGTGTGCCTGAAACACCTCCGATAATTGCCAGGAGCATACTTTCCATGAGCAACTGGCGGAATAAAAGCCGCCGCGTTGCCCCTAGCGCTGCGCGAACTGCGATTTCCGGTCGCCGTTTGACCGCACGGGCAAACTGAACTGCCGAAATGTTAGCGCACGCAATAAGCAGCACTAACCCAACGATTCCCGTGAGCAGCAGCGCAAATTGGCGGTTGTAGTCGAGGACAATATAATCGTGCAAGCTGACAGTCTGTATGGTCCGATTGCGATTCGCATCTGGGTAGAGGGTTACCAGATGCTTCCAGACTGTATCCACTTCGGCGCGTGCCTGGGCCAGAGTCACTCCCAACCGCAGGCGTCCCAGCGTTTGCAGCAAACGCTCGCTCCGCTCGTTTCGCATGCGAGCGTCCATCGCCAGGGGCATCCAGAATGCCGGGGCGCCCAATGGGAAGGTAGCTCTAGCTGGCAAAACGCCGACTATCAGATAGGGTCTGCCATCGAACTTTATTGTCCTGCCTACCGCATTCGTAGCCGAGCCAAAACGCTCTCTCGAGAGCGCATTGCTGATAACAACCTTGTCCTCTTTTCCCGTGGATTCTTCTTCCGCAAGGAAAACCCGGCCCAAAATCGGCCTTATACCCGCAACTGAAAAGAAATTCGCTGAAACTCTGACGCCCTGAAGTTCGTGTGGCTGACCTTGGATGTCTTCACTAACGCTCAGATACTCATAGGCTGCCAGTTGGTCAAAGCTCTTCGACTCGGACCGCAAATCCAGATAGTTGGCTGGTGATATCCCGCCTTCTTCGCTGCCCGGCAGTCGTTCATCCAGAACTGCCAGAAAATCCATGTTGGGTAGAGCCACTGGTCTTCGGATAATTAGATCGGCAAGACTGAAAATGGAGGTGTTCGCACCGATGCCCAGCGCCAGAGTCAGCACAGCCATTGCGGTGAATCCTGGGGCTTTGCGAAGCTGTCGCGCTGAGAAGCGAATGTCGTCTATCAATTCCTTCATCGATTCATCCTTTACTCATACCGCGGTGCTGCCAGCGGTTAGCAGGCCAAACGCCAGGACCGCAATTGCCCCCAGGCAATACGTGCTGCCCAACCTACAAAGGCAAATCGACGAGCACTCTTTCCATGCCGCATGTACCTTCGGTGTTTCCAATTGTTTTTGTTTTATTGCCGCGGGTGCGCAAATCTGGTCAACCCCGGCTTGCTGTTCGGTCGAGCTGGGACTCGATCGCCTTGTGGTTGACTCCCAGCCGCTTGCCCTAAATATCATTCCTGGTCGCAAGTTCATCCACCTTGTTCTTGGAGTTTTTGTAAGCCAACCCTAGAATTACACCTAAGTCATAAAGCGGCTTGTCTCCGCACGCTGGTCGGTTTGCCTGTAGTCCGCACCGACTGTCGCCGGAACCGGCTTTTTGATTCAACGAATCGCCTGCAATCTCACCCATAGACTCTGGCATTCAGCTTCCACCGGCCTCAGCTGCGATCTGGCGTCCAGTGCCGGCTGTTCGACTTGGGGAGTACTTACGTCCAGGGGAATCGTCTCCGCCTTCACCGCCCTTAACTAACCCGGCAGCTTGAGAATCCGGACGGCGATCGCATCGGTTTCCGCGGGAATTTGACGTGTAGACTCCTGGCTCGGTATCAGGGACCTTAAACGCCGCACTTGGCGGAGCATGGGGACCGCGCTTAACCCTATCGGTTCGGACGGTGCTGTGTTCAGCCTCATGAGCGGCAGGTTTCAACCGTGATATCGTCGCGGCAATGAGGCAAACCAACCCAGTCGAGCCCCAGATGATCTATCGCCGCGTTGGTGCCTTTTCAACAGTGGCCGAGCGATGTCCATTTGACTGTCATTATGCAACCCCTCAACCAAAACGCTAGTAAGGGTAGGCCGTTGAAACTTCTCGAGTAAATCGGAGATGAACAATCGGCGAGGCCGCGGAGAATGTTCGGACCTGGAATAAGGTGTCCATTAACGGACAACTGGAGAACTCGGCCAGCCAACACACTCAAAGGAAAGGGAAGAAGATGTAACCGGAATGCAGAAGCGCCCGAACATTTGGTGAGGTCATTGGGTTATTTGTGTGAGCTCTCTAGGCAATTGGTGACCAAATATATGAGTCGGACAGACCACCAAACGGCGCTCATTGCGATGGATTTGGCCTTTGCGCGGGCCCTCGGAGCCATTGCTACCTTGGAGCTCTTGGCAGGATCGATTCCCGTGATATGCGCAGACCGGGCAATGGCCGCAATGAAAGTGACTAGAATTCGAGCCGCTTATTAGTCCTGTCGTACCTTTAAGAGAGTGGACAGTTTCGTGGCAGGGTGGCGGAGTTTTGTGGTGCCGCAGTCAGGCTATGGCAGAACTTTCAACTGTGCCCAGCCAACGGTGCATCGTCGCGACATTGTTGCTATATCAAGTCTGGTTCTGGAAAGAAGATGATTTTGCCCTATCAATGCTCTTGGTTTTGGTAGGCTATCGATACTTATGCCCCTTTACCTTAGCTTACTCTTGCTAATCGCGGGAACTGCTTCCGTTCTCGCGCACGATCTCGAACCGGTAACCGATCGCCTTGCCGCACAGAATGCAATATTCGAAGAGCAGTACGAGTCGGATATGCGTAATTTTCCCGAGCGTGCCACCGCTTTTGGAGACTATCGCTACAACGACAAGCTGGGAGAGCGCTCCGTGGCTGCCATCATCGAACGCAACCACACCGACCAGGCTTTTCTCGCGCGGCTCGAGGCCATTGCCGTTACCGGCTTCTCGGAGCAGGATCAGCTGTCGCACGACTTACTGATTCGCGTTCTCGAGCAGCGCATAGCTGATTTCAGCCTCAAAGAATACGAGATGCCAATCAATCAAATGAATGGTATCCATACCACCCTCGCTGATCTCCCGCTTGCTGTTCCTTTCGACTCAGTCAAGCACTACGAAGACTACATCGCGCGCCTGCACCAGATTCCGCGTGTCCTGACCCAGACTACCGAAGTTCTTCGCGCTGGGATGAAGGACAAGCTCATGCCAGTCCGCTTCCTTTTAGAGAAGATTCCAGCGCAGTGCGAGGGCATTATCGCGAACGACCCATTTCTTCTACCGACTAAAAAATATCCCACCGACATTTCACCCGCCGATCAAAAACGTTTGACCGAAGGAATCACCAACGCGATCAATAGCGACGTCATCCCCGCCTACAAGGCATTTGCTACCTTCGTGCGCACTGAATATGCGCCTGAGGGTCGTACCACCCTCTCCGTCGAATCTTTGCAGGATGGACAAAAGCGCTACGAAAATGACATCTACGGACGGACTACTACCCATATGACGCCGGACGAGATCCACCAACTCGGTCTGCGCGAAATGGAGCGTATCCAGACCGAGATGACTGCGATCGCGAAGAAACAGGGATTCCCCGACCTCGCCTCCTTCCGTGCGTCCCTCAAAGCTAACCCCAAATATGTTCCGACCTCCGCGGAACAAATTCTTGATGCGTTTCGCCACTACATCTCCCAGATAGAGCCTAAGCTACCGGAACTGTTTAATCAGCTGCCCAGGTCGCCAGTTACCGTAGAAGCCATTCCGCCTTTCCAAGCCGCCACTGCCACGCATTACGTGACCGGTACTCCCGACGGCAAGCGCCCTGGCCGTGTCGTCGTGGCTACCTCGAATTTTGCCGAGCGCTCTCTGATCGACGACGAGGCTACCGCATATCACGAAGGTGTCCCCGGACACCACATGCAGCTATCCGTCCAACAGCAGCTCGAGGGTTTGCCAATGTTCCGTCGTCACGGTCTCGGTTTCAACGCATATAGCGAAGGCTGGGCGTTGTATGCCGAGCAACTCGGCAAAGAGGTGGGCTTTTATCAAGACCCTG
>JBPYDQ010000067.1:0-5379 GCA_051986135.1 Terriglobales bacterium
GCGTAATGAAGTTTATGGGCGGCTCCAAGCAAACCGAAGACTTCTTCCGGTTGTTCCTTGTTCCGGGAGTTCATCACGGCGGCGGCGGGCCGGGGCTCACGGAGTTTGATGCTCTCACCGCATTGGAAACTTGGGTGGAGAAGGGACAAGCTCCCGAAGAGCTGATCGCCTCGCGCTCATCCAACGGTGTTGTGGAACGCTCGCGGCCTCTCTTTCCCTATCCCGCATTGGCCCGATATTCTGGAAAGGGCGACCCGAAACGGGCTGAGAGTTTCGTGCCCTTCGACCCCTCCCACCACTAGGCGCAGCACATTCGCCGGAACAGTAGGAAGTTAGCGGATCTCGCCGATGCGCTGCCCTTGGAGATACTTCCTCCCAACCTCAGCGTCGATCACGACTTTCTTGTTCTGGAACAGCATCACGATGTCGGAGCCGCCGAAGAGAAAGAAGCCGAATTCGTCGCCCTTCTGCAGCTTGGCACCAACCTCGGGCGTCAGGTTAACCGAGGAAACGTTGCCCAGCCCGACCGGCAGCACGGCCACGAGCCCCACCTCTGGTGAGTCGATGACGATCAATCCCCGTTCCTGGTCGAGCTGGTCTTCACACTCCCTGCGCCGTTAGTACCGGTCTCAACCAGATCAAGCTCTCGCAGCGGCAGTGAAAACACGAGGTTCTGGGCGGATGGTCGGCAACTCTGAAGTTAGGTCGAGGCTCAACTTACGGTTTGCCGGTCACCCGGGCGCAATAAGAACGACGGCACGAAACCAACAGTAGAGCCTTCGCTACTCCTCGCGAGTACTTCGATCTCGCGCTTATTCGGTGCACTAGTTTCCGAAGTATGCGATTTCCAAGACAGATCTCATCGCGGGGCGAATTGCCCCCCGTGCCATTGGCGGTTACCAACTTCTCTTCGGTGTAGAATTGCGGCCAAATGCCCCTGTCCTCCGGAGTTCGATTAGGGCCCTATGAGATCCTGGCACCGCTGGGCGCGGGCGGGATGGGAGAGGTGTATCGCGCGCGCGACACGCGGCTGGGGAGGATTGTTGCGGTCAAGATTTTGCCCGCGCAGTTTTCCGCAGATCCGATCCGCAAACAGCGATTAGAGCGCGAAGCCAAGACCATTTCCAACCTGAATCATCCGCACATCTGCGTGCTCTACGATGTCGGCCACCAAGATGGAATCGATTATCTAGTGATGGAGTACGTCGAAGGGGAGACGCTGGCGAAACGGCTGGAGAAAGGACCGATGCCGCTGGAGCAGGTGCTGAAGTTCGGCGCCCAGATTGCGGAAGCGCTGGACAAGGCGCATCGTTGCGCCGTGGTGCATCGGGACTTGAAACCGGGCAACATCATGCTTACACCTACGGGCGCAAAGCTGTTGGATTTCGGCCTCGCTAAACCTGCTACTCCCGTTGCCAGCCTGGCGACCTTGACGGCGACAAAAAACGAATGGTCGGTGACCGAGGAAGGCACGATTGTCGGCACATTCCAGTACATGTCACCGGAGCAGATTGAGGGAAAAGAACTGGACGGACGGAGCGACATCTTTTCTTTAGGCGCGGTGCTGTACGAAATGCTGACCGGCCAGCGCGCGTTTCCTGGCAAGAGCCAGTTGAGCATAGCTTCGGCGATTCTGGAAAAAGAGCCGGCTCAGATCAGCTCCGTCAAACCGATGACGCCGCAAGCCATCGACCATACGATCCGCCGATGCTTAGCCAAAGATCCCGAAGAACGCTGGCAAACCGCCCGCGATCTGGCCCTGGAGCTGAAGTGGATTGCCGAGACAGATTCGCAGACTCGGACTGCCGATTCTTCAGCAACCAAGCGGCAAATTTCCCAGAGAATTGCTTGGGGTTTTGCAGCAATCTGCCTGTTGGCGACGCTCGCCCTTGCAAAAGCGTTGTGGCTTCGGCCAGCCGCGAGCGTTCAGTCCATACGAGCTTCCTTGCTTCCGCCTCCTAATTCTTCCTTCCTACCGTACAATTTCGCAGTCTCTCCTGACGGCCGCCAATTGGCCTTCGTCGCGCTCGGTCCCGACGGTAAAACGACCTTGTGGGTACGCGCCCTCTCGGGTTCTGGCGCGCAGCAACTCAATGGCACGGAGGGAGCTAGCTCTCCGTTCTGGTCGCCCGATAGCCGCCAGATAGGATTCTTTGCCGACAGGCGGCTAAAAACACTCGACGTCGCCAGCAGCGGTGTTCAGGTCCTTTGCGATTCTTACTTCGCATGGGGAGGCACTTGGAATCGCGAGGACACGATTGTGTTTGGGCCGACCCTTAGGGGACCTTTGCAGCGCGTCTCTGCCAGCGGCGGCACTCCTACCCCCGTTACAAAAATAATGCGCCAGGGCAGCGTTCAGACGGACCGCTGGCCATCCTTCCTGCCTGACGGCAAACACTTTCTTTACTTTGCGGATTGGAGCAACTCCTCCGACCCGCAGGGAAATGGCATCTACGTGGGCTCTCTCGACGCAAGTCAAAGTAAATTGATTTCCTCGGAGCTGAAAGGCAATGCGGTCTTCGGGTCCGGCCATCTGTTGTACGTTCGTGGCCGCATTTTGATGGCACAACCCTTCGACGAGGATCGGCTTGAGGCCATAGGAGCTGCCAGACCGCTCACCGGGGAAGAATTGGAGGAGCGCACTAGCCTTTTGATTTTTGGATTCTCTGTGTCTCAAAACGGGGTTCTCGTTTTTCAATCTGCGGCGGACTCCGCATCGCGGCTCATTTGGTACGACCAAAACGGTAAGGAACTGGGTCAGCTCCCCCAAGTTGGTTACAAGGACCCGGACCTCTCTCCCGATGGGCGCTTTCTTGCAGTCTCATCTGATGACGAACACAATGGCAAGCACTTTCTACGCGTTGTCGATTTGCAGCGTGGCACCAGCACCCGTTTGACCGACATCGGCGACGAGCATTACCCGCTGTGGTCCCGCGACGGTAAGCGGATCGCTTACCGCTCTGGAGGCGTAACCAGTGAAAGCTACGAGGTCCCAGCCGATGGCTCTGGGCCTCCCAAGATTCTCTTGAAGAGTGATATGCACGCAGGACCCCAGGATTGGTCTCCAGACGGTCTCTTGCTGTTCATGACCGTCAAGGAACAGAATACTTTTCCGTCTCTGGGAATTTATTCCCCGAGCGATCAAAAGGTTGAGACATTCGCCGCTGATGGCGTCGAGGCCAAGCTTTCCCCGGATGGGAAATGGGCCGTGTACACGGGAGCGGGGCGCGTAATTCTCGTCGAACGTTTCCCTGGACATGGCGGGCGCATCCAAGTTTCGGCCGGAACCGGAGCGCAGCCTCGTTGGAGCCATGACGGCCGGCAAATATTTTTCATTCAGCCCGACCGAAAGCTGACCGCAGTGAGTTTTGACCCGAACACAGGCACCGCCGGCCCGCCACATGTCCTCTTTCAAACACGCGTTGCCGCCGAGCGCATCGCAAACTGGCAATACACCGTCGCGCCCGACGGTCGCTTCCTCATTAACTCGCTTCCCGCAAATACTCCTTCTCCGCTCACTCTCATTACGGGGTGGGACGTGTCCCTGCGCCAGCGCTAACCCAGCCTTCGTCGAGCCAAGAGATTTGGGCAAATCGTCGGCAATTTTTCCATAGTCCGTTTATGGAAGAGTGGTCGGCCACTCGGAAGCAATGCCCTAGGTCCAGGGAAACGAGGAAACCGGCAACTTGAGAAGCGCCATTCCAAGTTACTGGAACCGGACTTGTCGGGAGATGAGAACCGATTTGTTGCTAGGATGAGCTGACGGACGGACGCAAGGAGGCAACCAACATGTCGCGAAGACCCCACTGCGTGATCGTTGGGACGTTGTTTCTGGTCGTCGGCAGCTTCTCTATAGCTCAGGTACCGACGGAAGCCCCCGATTTCGTTCTTCTCAACGGGCGAGTTTTCACAGCCACAGAAGCACACCCGTACGCCGAAGCGATCGCGATCAAAGGCTCCCGAATATTCGGTGTCGGAACGAACCAGAACATATCCGCGATGGCAGGACCGAGCACGCGGCGCATCGACGTTCGGGCGCACGTCATCATTCCCGGCCTGAATGACGTACACACGCATTTCGGCGCGGATTTTGAAGGCACGGTCATCGATTTCGTCGGCCTCGATCCCGAGTGCAGTCAGGTTCTCAACAAGGTGCGGCAGGAGGCGAGCAAAGCTGCACCAGGAATGCTTCTGTTCGGAATGATCGGCGCTTCGGCGTTTTTCGATCCGGCATGCACGCCTGTCGCGCTGGACAAGATTGCGCCGGACCGGCCCGTCATCCTGAGCACGTGGACTCCTCACGCAGCCATGCTGAACCAGATGGCGGCGCAGAAGTTTGCGATTAATCCAAGCGACCCGCCGCCACTGGCTGGCTGGTTTGGTAAGGATATGAAGTCGAAGACCTGGGATGGGGTGGTGCACCAGAGCGCATGGTTCCGCATTTTCCAAGCTCTCATGACGAATCGCACCAACGAACGGGCGAAGCTGCAAAACTATTTCGACCGCGAGGCACGATGGGGCGTGACTTCGATCACGATTATGGAAGTGGAGCCCGAGCATCGTGTCGAGATGCTTTCGGCGATGGACCCGCCGATCCGGCTGCGCCTCGTGCCCTTTCTTCCGTTTCAAGACCAAAACCTGCGCAGGAAGCCGGTCTACCCGGACGTTCCGCCAAAACTGGCGGACCGCGTCACCGTAACTGGAGTGAAGTGGCTGCTCGACGGCGATCCTGTCGAGCGTTCTGCGGGCATGCGTGCACCTTACTCCGATGATCCGAGCACGTCCGGAGAGGTGGATTTTCCGCCAGCGGAAATCCGCGCGATTCTGCAAGAGGCTCAACAGAGGAACGTACAGGTACTGCTCCATGCCGTCGGCGATCGCACTACTGAGACCTTGTTGGAGCAGATGGACGCAACCGGCGGACCTGCCGCCTGGTCGCTGCGACGATTGCGTATCGAGCACGGAGACGGGGTCATGCCTGATCTAATACCACAGGTTAAGAAGCTGGGTATTGTCGTGGTCGAGAATCCGACCCACTTTGCGCTTGGTGATTTGTGGCAGCATCGCTTGGGACCGGAGAGGGCGCGACGGTTCCAGGCAATGCGATCCCTCTTGGAGGCGGGTATACCATTGGTGATTGCGTCCGACGGCGGACCGGGGGTACCGGTCCTGAATCCCTACCTCAACCTCATGCTAGCCGCATACTATCCCGGCAAGCCAAATGAATCGCTCACGCGTGAGCAAGCGGTGATCGCTTACACCCGCACGGCGGCCTTTGCGGAGTTTGCTGAGAAAGACAAAGGCACTCTAGAGCCGGGAAAGTTTGCCGATTTGACTGTTTTGTCCCAGGATATTTTCGCAATTTCGCCGCAGGAGATG
>JBPYDQ010000068.1:0-3180 GCA_051986135.1 Terriglobales bacterium
TGTTTGAACGTCTGCTTGCGACCTTCGCCATACTCGCGCTGATTCTCGCGACAATCGGGATGTATGGTCTGATCGCCTATTCAGTTGGCCAACGCACGCAGGAAATTGGGATTCGAATGGCGATGGGAGCTAAGGGGGCTGACATTTCGCGGATGATTTTGGTCGAAGGCTTCAAAGTGGCAGCCATTGGCTCGGCCATCGGCTTCGCGATGGAGATTCCACTGCCAAAGATATTCAATTCGATGTTTAGCGGGATAATCTTCATCGCTCCCGAGGTGTATCCCATCCTGCTGGTGACCATGCTGCTGGTCTCGCTGGGTGCGACGTTCGGTCCGGCAAAGCGCGCCACACGGATTGATCCATCCATGGCGCTTCGCAACGAATAGCAATCGTTGCCAGGAAGGCTATCACAGATGATGCCGGTCTTCGCCTGGCCCATTTCGGGACGCTCCGACGAATTCTCTTACCAGCCGGGATGCCCTGCTTAGGCCCGCGCTTCCTCCGCATGCTTCAGAGTCGGCAGTTGGTCGATCGACTCTCCGTGTGGCCTCGCGTACTGGTGGCAGCTAAGTATTCCTAAACGTCAATCTGAAACCTACGCTCGGCAGTTTGAACAGAAGCATGCCGCGAGAGCGGAGACTACTTAGTTTGTGCGATGATAGAGTTCGAGGAGCAGGATGGAACATAATTTACAACATACGATATCGCTTCTCGCGCGCACTCCGGCAGTTCTCAACAGTCTGCTGCGCGATGTGCCTGAAGTGTGGACGCGAAGAAACGAAGGCGAAGACACCTGGAGTGCGTTCGATGTAGTAGGCCACTTGATTCATGGCGAGCGCACTGATTGGATGCCGCGAGCAAAGATGATCCTGCAATTTGGCGAAACCAAGACGTTTGAGCCATTCGACCGCTGGGCGCAGGCAAGAGCAAGTGAAGGTAAGTTGCTCTCGCGGTTGCTGGACGAATTTGCTCGATTGCGGTCGGAAAACCTGGACGAACTGCGAGCACTGAATCTTAGCATAGAGGACTTAGGCCGCCGTGGACGACATCCTGCGCTCGGCGTGGTTACGCTGTCAGAGTTGCTCGCAACTTGGGCCGCTCATGACTTAACTCATCTGCACCAAATCTCAAGGATCATGGCTCACCAATACCGTGACGCTGTGGGCCCGTGGAGTACCTATCTCGGTGTGATGCAATGCGCTGGCCACAGCTCGCCCTGAAACGAGTATTATGCGGCAAACATCTGTCGGCAGCCGGTTTTGAGCTGCCCCCGAGGTAACCCGAGTCCCCGCGTGGGAGTAGGACCGCACCTGTCGATACCGCATCGGTCTTCAGAAAACGGCGTCTTGATTCAAGAAGGTTGTTCATTTTGCTCCTCGAATGTCATGGACGTTAGGTGAGCGCGCTAGGCATGGCGGTTCTTCTTGAGTCCCGTCGTGGCCGTGCATATTTCGCGTCGAGCGACCAGATTCCTCCACCGGATATAATCAAGAAGAGCAAGCAGCAGAACATCGCAAAATCAGTCCGGGCATCGCTGACCATGTACCAGAATCCCTGATTCGGGTGAAACAACTCTGGAATTTTCGTGGTGGCAATGGCCGTCGAGATTACGACCAGGAGCGGAATAGCTGAGAGCCTGGTCCACAAGCCCAACAGTACGAGTATTCCGCAGACAATCTCGAAAGTGCCGACGAAGTGGGCTGTGAAATAAGGATGCGGCAATCCAATTTTCGTGAACCGACCCACGCCCATTTTGGGATCTATGTATTTGAGAATCCCTTGGGTTGAGAAAATTAGTCCTACAGCAAGGCGGATTAGGGCGATGCTCGCTGCACCGGATCCAGGTCGACTAGACAACGTACTAACGGAGTTCATAGTCCCCACCATTACGAGTTCGTAGAGCCTGCCGTAAACCGTGGAACCAGCGAGAGGCCCGTCCCCGGTCAGAATCCATCGTTGCGAAACAGCGGTAAACGGGGCGCAGGTCAGCGATCAGTTGCTGGTTCCTTTTGCCTCGAGGTCTAGCCGGGGCCAAGATCGATCGAGTTCGACATTCTTGCGGGTAATCCATCCGATCGCCGCCCTGCTATCCGAGCCCTGCGTCCTCGTAGTGAACAATGCATTTACTAAGTTATTGGCAACAAAGAAAAATACTAATCTATCAAGTCTCGTTGTCGCAAATCGATACGAAAAAATGAGGCGGTTGGCAGATTCTGGGCTGAGCACATCGTTGAAAGTTCTACTGCCGTGACTTCGCCGGTTTTCGAGAACCTTTGAAGTGCTGGTGCTCAAAAAGTTCGCCGAACAGTTCCCGCACCTTCTCTTTCGCTGAAATGAGAGCCCTCCCGGCCCGCTGGCGTTGCCCGATATAGCCTCCTGTACCTTCTACCTTCTCGCTTCTCTCTCGATACAAGTAGCCCGCGCTCCTCAAGGGAATGAAGTAGGGGGTACATCGTGCCGGGACTAAGTTTGTAGCCGTGCCGGCCGAGTTCCTCAATCATCCAGAGTCCAAAAACATCGTCCTCGCACGCATGGTGGAGAATGTGGAGCCGGATCAAGCCAGAGTAGAGATCTTGGTGGGTCGAACTGTCCTTCAGCATTGGCATAGATATCATACATCCTAGGCGTTTCGAAACTGCTCGAATGGTCTTGGTACGCCTGGTTCGCTTCATGCAAAATTGAGTCGCAAGCAATAGCCTGGATTGGGTTGGATGAGCAGCCTCTGGATCCCGTACCGGTTGCATCCAAGCGACAGAAACGAAGACGTCAATTAGGATACGAACACCTGGACATGGACAGTGGAAGGTCAAGAACGCCGATTTGCACGCTTTTTGTGCAGCTGGCCTTTCCACGGCCCTTTTACGTAGATCGAGGTATTCGGCAATCTACGTGAGGGCGACCAAGTGGCTGTTCGTGGCACGGACCAGCTTCGTCCCGGTACCGAGGTTTCAACACAAGCGAATAGTTCTAGGTAGAACCTGGCAAATTTGCGCAATTGCAAGAACACTTAGATGGACGCTTGAGCGGCAGTGCGCTGCTCTTGTTAAATGGCAAATTGGATTAGACTGGGGCGGCATTTGTGGCGCTGTAGCTAACTACGAGACTAGCCCGATTTGCTACACTTAACTTGGAGACTCCGCTACCGAGAATACTGCACCTTATCGGGAGAAGACCTGCATG
>JBPYDQ010000069.1:0-5349 GCA_051986135.1 Terriglobales bacterium
TTCATGATAGGCATGGCTGAACTATTGCTAGCTCTGTGGCTCGTCGTGATGAGCGTGAACGAACAACGATGGAAGGAGCAGGCTAGCACAGCGGGAGGAATCCAAATGTAACCGTTGTAACCCGAATGTTAACCGTTGTAACCAGGCGTTTGCACAAGTTTGCGCTTTTTCTTCGCCAAAATCCGGGTCAATGAGTGGTTCTATCGGGACTAAGATTTTTCGCCAACTACGCAGCCGTCAGGATCATCGTCTGTTGTTTTACCCTAGAATAGTTGTCAGTGCTCGGACCCGTCTACGACGCAACCCATAACCCTCCTTCGGTTGGCTCCGCAGTGTTCACCGAGGTCATTGGTGTCATCTTAGTTTACGTCGCGGTCTTCGGTGAACTCAGGGGGCTCCCCTCAAGATTTTCCCGCGTGGGCAACGTCTTCATCTTTGCTGTCGCTGGTGTAGCCCTGTTAGTGGTTTCGTTTGATGAACTCCGTAGGGCAGGTGGCGGCGAACTCATCGGTATTATCGTGGGCCTTGCAATTGGCATACCCCTAATAGGATTCGAGTTCTTTCGATGGCTGCGATTGTGGGGCAGCAGCTCGTGGCCGACAGCCGAAGGCACCGTGGAGAGCGTGGATGTAAGGGAGGTACGTACCCGATCAACCCACTACTTCGCCCTCGAAGCAGCCTATTCTTACTCCCTTAATGGTGAATATTACTCGGGTCGATTTACGAGGAATTTCGGTAGCGAATCGGAAGCCTGGGACTATGCCGACAGCCTAAAGGGTGGGCGGGTCCCTCTCAGGTATAACCCGGCAAACATGGGAATTTAATGTTTGCTCGGTCAGTGAGTGAGATGATGCGCTTATTGATGGATCGGATCCTGGGGTCATTACGCTGCCTCGACGCGATCAGTGAATCCAGGCTTCGGCCTGCTGTACTATCTAGCCACAGAGTCACGACCGGACACCAAGTGTGAGCCATCTCAATGCCCCTAGTCTCAGACAGCTTCGGCGCTACGCGATCGCGCGTAGCCTTTTCAAGCCCACCAGCCTCATGGGGGCCATTGCGCGTCTGGGCTTTGTCCAAGCCGACCCGATGCGCGCGCCCGCTCGCGCCCAAGACCTGATCCTTGCGCACCGCGTTAAGGACTATCGCGCCGGCGAACTCGAGCGCCGCTACCCGCGCCTGGCCATCGAAGAGGCATTTTTCATCAACTACGGTTTCGTGCCTCGCGAAACTCTCGCGCTGTTGCATCCGCGCGGATCGCCGCGCGCCTGGGACACTTGGGACGCCACGATGCACGCGCGCGCCGACGAGGTGCTGGCCTTTGTGCGCCGGCATGGTCACACCTGCCCCAGCGACGTGCAGGCGCATTTCGACCATGGCCGCATCAAGCGTTGGGGCGCTGATCTGAACCTAAGCAATCATCTGCTCGAGGGCCTGCACTATCGCGGGCTGCTGCGCGTGGTGCGCCGCGCGGCCGGCACCCGGGTCTACCAGACGGTCGAGTACCCGCTGCAGGACGACAGCCCCGAGGCCCGGCTCGTGCGTGCCGGCCATTTGCTCGATATATTGGTGCAGCTCTACGCGCCACTGCCTGCTGCAAGCCTGGGCTATCTGCGCACACTGCTGCATTATGGAGTGTCGCACCTGGCTGCCGAGGTGCGCCAACTCCAGGAGCACGCCAAATCCCGCTATGCGCATGCTCACGTCGACGGCCGACCGTGGTTCTGGCCACACGACGAGAACCCGGTGGCCGCTCGGCACTCGGTCGACGGTAAGCTGCGCTTCCTCGCGCCCTTCGACCCCGTCGTCTGGGACCGCCGGCGCTTCCAGTTGCTCTGGGGCTGGGAATACAAGCTGGAGGCCTATGTGCCGGCCTCCAAGCGCCGAATGGGCCACTACGCGATGCCCATGCTATGGGGCGAGCAAATGCTGGGTTGGGCTAATCTGAAAGTTGCCGATGGCCGGCTGCAGCATGAGCTGGGCTTCGTCGGCCCGCGGCCACGCGGCAGAGCCTTTCAGCTGGCGTTGGACGAAGCATTGCAGCAGATGCAGGAGTTTCTGCAACTCTAGCACTCCTGGTTCTGAAGAAGCATGGCCGAAATCCATTTTCCGAATAGGTCGAAATAAGAGTACCAACGCTGCGAGGTCGGCGAGCTTTGTGTGATCGCTACGCAACTCAGAGTCTCAATTCTTGCCTTCGGGGCAAAGCGCTCATTGACGGATTGTGAGCGTATCGTCGGCAATCCTTCCTTTATGCGATTGCGGATGGGTGGCTGGTAATACGTCCGCAGTCGCCGGGCAACCGATGGAGCATCCGTCACCCGCGTGTTACAGATGCCGAGCTATTTGTTTAGCATTGCCGTCCAGTTCAGGACTACGGACACGGGCGCGGTCTCCGACCGCTTCACCTGCATGAGAAAGAGGAATCGCCGGCCGTCTTTGCTGATGTCGTAAACGAACTGGTCATTTGTGGAGACTAGCTGCCGTGGAGTGGCCTGAAAAAGTGCGACCGCCGGCCCGGCGTCGAAACTAGCTCCGGTCGTTACCGGAGCCGCCATCATCTTGCTTCCGGAAGAAAGGAAGAATAATTCCTTCTCATCAGAGCGCCATCGGGGCTGTTCTCCTCCCCAATCGAAATTTGCCACTTGCCGCGTGCATCCATTGTCTTGACGAACTCCCGTTTCGTGTGCGCCATCAAGTGCCTCCTCTCGACCATCAACATTGCAGGTACCCTATCACCTCAGGATGGGAGAAGCGAAGCACACTATTTTACTCGCGGCGACCTGTGCGCGAACAGACCTGATCTTTGGTCCTGTGTTCGATTCCGATTGAGACTCAACTCTAGCTCGTCGCGGGCCGTGGATCGTAATGGTTCTTGCTGTTCGATGATCTCGCCGTTCACAACGCGAAATGCGTCGAGGGCATGAAGCACCTTGCCATTTGCGAGGTTAATCTCGGCCGGCACAGCAACCCACCCACCATCGCATGTGTAGTAAACGCAAGAATTTAACGCTCCGGACTTCAGGTAGAATGCTGTTGAAAAAATCGAGGATCACTACCCGTCCACGGATCAGCGTGCTTTCACCGCCTGCGGGATTGAGAGGAGTGCGCAAGGTCGCGTCCTTGGCCCACGGAACTCGCGACATGTCTTTCGCAGCGATGCCATCGAAGTACGCCTTCACACTCGGCATTCGCTCATCGTAGTCCATACCTGCCCTCCTCTATTTTTGCCCAACTATTCTCCAATAGGCATCTTCACATAGAGCAATGTAGGCTTGTTCGTCGTTTGCAAATGCAAAAGACCACCGCAAGCCAGACGAGGAAGCGGTCTGAAGCAATATTAGCCTGCCGAGCACATTCCACTGCGTCAACCTACCACGCACACAAAAGAGAACGACTTAGACCGTATCGAAGATTCTCTCCGCAAGCGTTATATCCGTTTCACAGGTACGAATCACAGGTAGGAATTGCAGGTATCTTCAACGCGGTGATACAGTGCCCGCTTATTGAAGCGCGAACCCGCACGTTTCTTGGTCGAGGAGCATGGATGAGCCTGAATCCCAAACGCACTGTGGCTGAACTCAAAGAGCTCCGCTCGCTTACCGCGGATGAAAACGGCGCCCAACGCGTGGCCTGGACCGACACGTGGCTCAACGCCCGCCAATGGTTTACGAAAAAACTAGCTGAACTTCCCGTCGAACATCACTCCGACGCGGCTGGAAATAACTGGGCAACCTTGCGCGGTCAATCGGAGGAGTGTGTTCTCCTTGGCGGGCATCTGGACTCCGTTCCCAATGGTGGCTGGCTTGACGGTTCGCTTAATGCCCTAGCCGCTCTCGAAGTGCTTCGTCGCTTCGCCTCCGAGTTCCAAGGCCGCCCGCCAGTCACCATCCGAGTCGTCGACTGGGCTGACGAAGAAGGAGCACGCTTTGGCCGAAGCTTGCTTGGTTCCTCGGCCTTTGCCGGCACGCATTCTATTTCTGCCGATCGTGCGCGGACCGACCGCGATGGTACGAAGCTCGAAGAGGCCCTCCGCCGCTGTGGCGTGGAAATCGATCGCTTTCCTGAAGCCGAACAGGAGCGAAGAAACGCTCGAGCTTATCTCGAATTGCACATCGAGCAAGGTCCCGTTCTCGAACAGCTCGGTCTTCCTCTCGGCGTGGTTCTTGGCACCAAGGGGGTCGAACGCCATATCATCACCTTCCACGGACAAGAAGCCCACTCTGGGTCCACGCCCATGAACGCCCGGCGCGACGCGCTCGCAGTCGCCGCAAAGCTTGCGCTCGAGATTCGCAACATTGCCCGCAAGCATCCCGACGCCGTCTGCACCATGGGCAGTCTTAAGACATTTCCCGGCATTGTCACCGCCGTCGTTGGCCGTTGCGAAGCCACACTTGACCAGCGCGACCTCAATCCTGGCATCCTTGCCCAGATGTACCGCGAAGCCCAGGAAGCGAGTTACCGTTTCGCCGAGGAAGAAAAATGCACGGTCGAATGGTCGCGCCTTTGGAGCATCGAACCGGTTCCCTTTCACCCCGCTCTTCTCGACCTTTGCGAGCAAGCCGTGCGGGAGGTTTCCGGCGCGTCGCATCGTATGCCCTCAGGGCCGCTCCATGATGCCGCCGAAGTCTCCCGCGCCGGCATTCCTGCAGTCATGATGTTTGTGCAATCGCTACATGGTATCAGTCATAACAAGATTGAAGACACCCACGAAGAACAGCTCGAGCTTTCTGTCACCGCGCTCGACCGCCTTGCCACCAAAACCGTCGAATGGGTTCTGCGCCACCCCTAGCCGGCAGCTTCATAAACACAGAGCTCGCTCATGCCCAGCTCATCCGCGCTCGGCGGCGGTGCGGAGTTCGGCAATCCCCTTGTCATGAATCGCCATCCGGTGGCTTTCCGAGACCAAGTAGACGGCGACGAGGGTGATGAGGGAGGTGGCAGCCAGGTACGTGGCGACCGGCCGCTTGCCCACCCGGTCCGCGACGCGGGCGAACATCAAGATGCCCGCAGCATCGCCTGCGCTAGCGAGCAAGAGCACCACCAGAGCCACGATCCGTGATAAACCGAGCTGGCCTGTGAGATAGGACAGGGCAAAAGTAGTAGCGATATAAAAGCCGCCAGAATTAACGAAGACCACGCCTATGGCCAGGACGGCCGCGACCGGGTAGTTCTGCAGCACCTCGAGAAGAGGCAGCTTGGACTCGGCCCCACGCTCCTTAATTCCTCATTACTCAGAGGTTTCTTTCGCACCCGGAACACGGCGCTTAAGAAATTTGATCTGGCCGTCGTGATTAGATTCATGCTCGGCGACGTGAAACCACTTGGCATAGTTATTGGCTGAGAAGT
>JBPYDQ010000070.1:0-3699 GCA_051986135.1 Terriglobales bacterium
AGCAGGATACTTGGTGTCATCGAGGACATGCTGGTACGGCGAATAAGCATATAGAGCTTTGAACTCGCTAGGATCCGTCACCGAGCCATACTCGGTGACGTTGAACTGGCCGTTCTGCGTTTTCTCGAAACGCATCATGTCATAGAGCCCGGCGGTGGAAGCGGCGGCATGAAACAATTCGGGCCGCTCGGTCAGCACAGCGCCCATGAGCAATCCGCCGTTGCTGCCGCCCTCAATGCCGAGTTTCTGCGGCTTCGTGTACTTGCGCTGGTTCAGATGTTCGGCGCAGGCGACGAAATCGTCGAAGACATGCTGTTTGTTAGTCAGCATGCCCTGCTGATGCCACTGCTGGCCGTATTCGCCCCCGCCGCGGAGATTCGCGATGGCATATACGCCCCCCGCGTCGAACCACAAACGAAGAGGAGCGTGGAAGCCGGGCGTCAGGTTGATCTGAAACCCACCATAGCCGGTGAGGATCGTGGGATTCGATCGGTTCAAGGAAATATTTTTCTTGTGTAGAACAGTGAGCGGAACCTTGGTGCCATCTTTGGAAGTGGCGAACTCGCGCTCCGCCACAATGTCATCGAAGTTGACGGGTGAGGTTCTGTGCAGTCGAGTTTCGGTCGGTTTCCCGCTTTGCGGCTCATAGCGGTACCAGGCGCCGGGTTTCAAGTAGCTTTCGTTGTAGAAAAGCAACTCGTCGTCGGGCATGCTCAGCATCTCCGACACGTCCGAAACCGGTTCGCTCGGTAAAAGCCCAAGTGGCTTACCCGAGTAATCGAAGATTTTCACTTGGGTTGGACCGCCCACAACTTGGACAACATAGAGCCGGTTGTGAGTCGTGACGAAACTTGGAATAAAGCCTGAAAGGGAGAAACTGAAGCTTTGGATCACATCCTGAGTTTCGGGAATTACAATTTTCGCTTGGCTTACGTCCGGACTGGAGAGGGGAAGCCGCAGCATCTTTCCCCGCGGCGCATCTTTTCGCGAAACGAGGTAGAGTGCCTTGTCATCGCCCAAAGCGACAGCGCTGATCTGGTCTTGGAAGTGGGTAAACCGGGTCCACTTTCCGCTCGGGTCGAGCAAAAAATGTTCGAACTCCCCGCCATCGCCGTTGGCAACGGTCGCCAGCACATACTGGCCATCGTCGCCCGTAGATAATCCAACTTCGGCAATGCGCGGAAAATCCTTTCCCAGAACGTAGGTGTCCTGATCCGGGGGAGACCCGAGCTTGTGAAAATAAATTTGCTGGTAGAAATTCAGGTCCTCGTGCGGGCGTTCGCCTTGGTGGGGATAGCGGGTGTAATACAGACCTGAACTGTCGGCCCTCCAAGCGGCGCTGCCGCCGGCGGTCGGAAAGCTGACTCGCGGCAGAACGTCGGGCAGAGCCTTGCCCGTCGCCACTTCGTACACGTGAAGCTCGCCCGCCTCGCTGCCGCCTTCAGCTAGAGAAACGGCCACTAGCCTGCCGTCGTGCGACGGCACAAAGAATTGAATGGCGGTGCCGCCGCTGGCATCGAGCGTATTGGGATCGAGAACGACTCTTTCGGAAGTCGGGTCGTCCGGCGATTTCAGTACCACCAGCAGGTCCTGCTGCTTGCCAGGTTGCGACTTAAGGGCAAACAGCGAACTACGAACCCGTTGCAGCCCGTAGTAAGCCGGCGAGCGCGACTGGGCGAGCGCCTTCAGCCATTCCAGAATCTCCGCGTGCTCGGGAAGTGCTTGGAAGTAAGAACGGGCCCGCCGGTCTTGCGCCCGCACCCAGGATTTTGTCTCCGGATCGTCGTTGTTTTCCAGCCATCGGTAATCGTCGGGGATCTTGATGCCCTGATATTCGTCCGTAACCGGCCGCTTGGGTGTCGCAGGGGCCGGGGCCACCGCGGGTTGCTGAGAAAAGGCGATGCCAGAAAATGCAAGTAAGACCAGCCGAGCAAGACGCTTCATCGGGACACCCTTTTGCAGCTCTCCGCCTGCGGAGCGGGACCTGCCTGGCCTAGCGGCGAAACAAATAACTTATCTTGACGAAGAACTGCCGTCCATCGTTTATGAAACTATTGCTGCGCACCAGACCAGGGCCGTTTGGAACACTGATCGTCGAATCGGCTGGCACAGGCCGGGAATCAGATTTTCCAGGGCACTATTGTAGCCCACATACACGGCTGTTCCCGGGTGCGTCATAGAGGTGACGAGAAAATCGAAATCGACGCTCATGGTGTTGGTGAGGAAGCTGAATCGGGGGTTAGCCAGCGGCGCGCTATATTGCGCAATGAAGCCCCCATATAGGCAGGAAGATTTGAGGCCACAGGTTCGGCCTCTTGCGCTGTGAATTTCCCTTTACGGCGATTGCCCGATTCATCGAACTTCTGAATGGTTATGGCTCGTGGGCAGCTTCGGTGGGTCCTGGCCGACGGCGTAGCGGTATGCGCCACCCAGGTACGACCAACAGCGATCAGCGCTTGCATGCTTGTGAAGAACGCCAAATGTGCAGATTGTTCGCACTTATTTTAGCGAGGCAGGAAGTTTCAAAGTCGAGTCGGAAGGGACTCTTGGTCTAGGGGAAGTCAACGTCAAATGCATAGATTTCCGATGTACTGATGTCGCGGACGAGGAGCGGTACGTCTCCGGGGGCAAGTCCGCCCCAGTCGCCTAACGCAAACAAATCAGGCTTCGGATACAAACGGTAGGAATTCAAATTGACGATGGGGCCAAGTTTGGCGTCGCGCAAGCGCAACCTATAGATGGTCGGCGGGTCCGTGACAATATCGAAATAGATGGCTGTACCGTCGCGAGACCAGTTAAGGAAGCCGAAGGGCTCCTGTCGCCGTAACAATGTCTTCCACTTTTGAGACTGTAGCTCGTACAGCTTCAACACGCGATTGTCTTCAGCCAGAGCGGCGATGTATCTCCCGTCAGGAGACCACCGAGGCGACTCAATTCCCTCTGAGCCTCGAAGCCGGGTGATTTCTCGAGATTTCACATCAACTATTCTGATGTAGCTCGTATCGCCTTCCAACTTGCCCTCATGGCTGAAAGCGATTGTCTGCCCATCTTTCGACCAAGATGGATCCGTCTGCGGTTCTGCGGACGAGCTAACTGCCTCGGGCATTCCTCCGTCTTTGTTGATCAAAAAAAGGCTTGGAGGATCTCCCGGCTTGGCCGCAATGAAGGCGATTCGCCGCCCATCGGGCGACCAACGCGGACTAGTTGCCCGCAACGGAGGAAAGGTCAATTGCAGCCGTTCACTTCCGTCAGCCCGGCTGCGCCAAAGCGTACGTTCTGGAAAGAGAATGTAAGTGATCCAGCGGTCGTCGCGAGAATAATCGACGTCAATTGCAAAAATACCACCGAGAATAGGCACAAACCGACCTGTTTTAACATCGACCTGAACGAGTTCGCCTTTCGGCTGTGTGCCGACGATGAAAATCTGTTTGCCATTCCTGTCGGGAAGAACATCGTCAATCCAAAGGGGACCAGTAGTGAGTTGCATGGGTACGGCGGATGTTGCTCGTCCGAACCGGGACTTCTGAGCGAGAGCCCAGAGGCTGCTGGCATTGTTTTGTGCTGTGGCAAAAACGAAATACCGCCCGTCAGGGGTCCATTTACCGCAACACTCTTCCGGAGCTTTGCCCCACTCAGGAACGATTTCGCGAGGATCAGTGCCGTCTAGCCGTGCTGTCCAGAGCTTCGTAGCCGAGGTTG
>JBPYDQ010000071.1:0-3092 GCA_051986135.1 Terriglobales bacterium
CCAGTCGCGAACCGCCTACAGTTCCTCCTCAGAAGGATTGTGGAAGCGGTATCCGACCCATGGTTCTGTCAGAATGTATTTGGGCTGGGCGGGGTCGTCTTCGATCTTCTTTCGAAGCGTTCGCACATAGGTCCGGAGGTATTCGAGTTCATCACCATAGTCCGGGCCCCAGATGGTTCGCAAGAGCTTTGCATGGGGCAGGAGCGAATCCTGATTTCTCATCAACAAAGCCAATAGATCAAATTCCGTTGGTGTCAGGTGAATCTCCTGGCCCGAACGGCGAAGCAACCGTTTATCGAAGTCGATTTCCAGATCGCCGGCTTGTAGCACCGGCGCACAGGCGTGATCTGGTCCAGCACGGCGGAGAACTGCCCGCAAGCGGGCAACTAATTCCCCGAAGCGAAAGGGTTTAGTGATGTAGTCGTCAGCCCCGGCCTCGAGAGCCTCGACCATGTCTTCTTCCGCCTCACGCACGGTAACCATCACGATGGCAACGTTTAACGATAAGGAGCGGAAGCGCCGGCAAGCCTCTATCCCGCCCATGCCCGGCATGTTGATATCCAGCAAGATAAGGTCGAAGGGACGCTGACGGGCAACGTCGAGCGCTCGCTCGGCGGTTCCTGCCTCTTCGACGGCAAACCCACGCGCGGTCAGTGTTGTGCGCAACACCTTGCGCAAGGGAGGTTCGTCATCGACCACTAATACACTGAATTTCCGTGTCATGACCCATCTCGTTTTTTGCAGCAGGAATCGTAAAGAGGAAACCGGCGCCTCCGACACCTTCCACAGAATCTTCCAAATCGAGAGCCCCACGGTGAGCCAACGCAATCTTGCGGGCAACGTAGAGGCCGAGTCCTGACCCTGCGGCTTGCCTCCGGGCGCCGATGCCTCGATAGAAGCGATCAAAGATCCGCGCCTGCTCGTTTGCGGGAATCGGAGCCCCGTTATTCCCCACGCGAATGGTTACGCTCTGATCGTCGGCCTGCACGGAGACAGTAATCTGGGCGCCGGCGCCAGAGTACTTGCACGCATTGTCCAGCAATTGGGCCAAGCCCAACCACAGCAGTTCGCGGTCCCCAAGCACGTGAATTCTCTGTTTGGCAATGAGCGCTATATTTCGATCCGGCCAGCGCAACCGGTATTGATTTACAGCGGACTCTAACAGCTCCGTTAAATCAGTCAGGTCCATTTGGGTTTTAACTTCCTCGCGATCAAGCCGTGCGAGATGGAGCAGACGTGAAGTAAGTTGTCCCAAGCGAGCGGTTTCCGACTCCACCATCTCTGCCAGTTCTCTTTGCTCGGGTTGCAGGGGACCAGCCTCTCTAAGGCCGCCCGCAGCCGCGCTGATAGTCGCCAGCGGTGTTTTAAACTCGTGCGCAAGGGCGTCCAGAACCGCGCCGCGAAATATTTCAGCCTCTGTCTCGGCCGCCGCACGGCTGGCTCGTTGGAAGGCAAGCCTCCGGCCCACCATCAGCGCTGCCAGGGCTGCCAAAGGTTCGGCGGTGAGCTCGACATCCTGCAATCCATCGAATCCTACGGCACCGACAATCTGGTGCTCGCCATGAAGCACCCGCACGGCGACTCCAGCGCTTGCGTCCTGAGAATTACATCGTGAGACGAATGCAGTACGCGTCTTGTTCGCCAAATCGCGGAGCGAGTCGCCGTCGACGTGAAGTTGCGCCGTGGTAGCGTCGAACAAACAAACCGCAGCCAGGTTAAATCGAAGCCTGAGCGGCCTTAGCAATCCCTCTTCCACCGACGCGTTGGGATCGGAGGCGAGCAGCTGCTGCGCCAGTTCGTAAAGTCGCGTGGTTTGCGCCCGCTGATCTGCAGCCAGGTTAGCCGCTTCGCGCATACGCGCAATCAATCGGGTGACGACCAACCCGGTGATCAGAAAAGAGATCAACGCCAAAGTATCGGAAGGATCGCTCACTGCCAACGAAAAGATCGGCGGAACAAAAAAGTAATTCAAACAGAGAAAGGCAATGAGCGAAACAATGACGGCGGATACAAAATCGCCCGTCAACGAGTGCAGAACAACGATGATCAGGAAAATGAAGCTGACAACGGCAAAGTTAACGTGAAACGTGAAGCAGCCAAAAGTCGCAAATGCGATGACGATACTGCTCGGCACAGCTCGCAGCAACGACTGCAAGATCTTTCGAATTCGTCGCCCGACCAGCGGCCGGCTTGATCGGTCCTGGCGGCTTCTCATGTTCGGGCCAATCCCGACCGGCCTCTCGGTCGAACCGAATTCCTAGACGCTCGGAAGATTCTGTGCGTCGAGTTGCGAGCACATTCCCAGACTACGAGTCCGCCCCGTTTTGGAGTAGTAGTGGCGCCCTTCATCGTTTTCGCGCGCATTCGTTTCAATCTCCAGAAGGGCGAGACGCGCTGCTGAGACCATGCGATCCAGCTCGACAATTGGCAGATCGCTCAACTCCCGCAGTTCAATTCCGTTCTCGCCAACCGGTTCAAGGGTCAAAGCGTGACGGTAATGGACAAACAATGTTGCGAACTGCTGTACAAAAACTTCTTCGCTCGACATCCTCGGTCCTTTCTTTTGAGGCAGTACTATTCGTACGTCCTGGCTCGACACGGATCGATTTCGTGATGGGAAGATAAAGCGTAACCCGTGAAAAGACCGTGAAGATCTTGATTAAATCTTTGATTCACCTCTATAAGCTTTTCGATTACCCGCGCCTCCCTGCGTCTTTGGATATCGGGGTACCGCGCGCCAGGCTGAACTCGCTTTTGTACTGCTGCTCGAGCCGCTGGCATTCTCGTGCTTGAAAGTCTGTTCTACGCCGCGCAGACGGAATTGCAATTCACGGGCTTTTCGGTGAATCCAGTCGGCGTCCGGCAGGTCTTCTGGAGCCGGAACGGACTGAGCCTGAGTTGAACTTTCGTCGATGACGGAACGGCGGGTCTGTTCAAACGCGGCAATCTTCTTTTCAATGTTGTCCAACTCCTCGGTCAGAGTCGCCACATAGACGGCGTCGCAGGCACGCTTTTCGTTCATCAGTCTGGCTTCGACCAAGGCTTGACGCATAAAGCAGAGCCCGGCATCGGTATTATGATTCACACTTGTA
>JBPYDQ010000072.1:0-2641 GCA_051986135.1 Terriglobales bacterium
GATGAAGGGTGCGGACGGCAAGCTGATCGCGCCGACCAACAAGACGTTTCATATCGAGTTCTGCACCGTCGCACACTGGAAGAACGGCGAGATCGTTGAAGAAAAGCTCTTTTATGACTTGGTGGGACTACTAAAACAGATTGGAGTTATGTGAGGTGTTTTGTCCGCTCGCTGAGCATCCTTCGTCGTAGCTGGCGAAAAATCTCTAATTCACTTACGACCCGGTTTGGGCTTGCCGTTGTAGGATCGTGAGCGTAATGGGCTGTTATCAACGCTGTCAGCATTCGTGAGTTTCCTCCGAACCGCTGCGTATTCCGTCGTCTCCGAACGCCTCTATGGGGAGATAGCTACTAATGGTCCAAAAAATAAAGATTTTGAATCGCCGGTTGCCGGAAAATCAGGTCTAAGACTGCGGAGATGACGACCAGCCTTACGGATGCCTCGCCGGCATTCAGAGCCAGAATCTCCGGCGCGCTTTACGTAGTAAGCGTCGTGACAGCAGTGGTGTGCGAGTTCGTCTTCCCCGGCAGGTTCCCCTTCATAGCGGTCGCCGTTCCGGTCTTATGCTATGCGGTTGCTACGCTGCTCATCTACGGCATCATGAAGCCAGTGAACAGGTTGATCGCTTTGCTGGCGGCGTTGTGCCAACTCGCGGCGCTCGCGTTTGAGGCCCTTCGGTTCCAACCTCAACACCTGAACATCGGAATGATATTTCATGGTTTGTATTGCGTCCTTATCGGCTGGCTCATACTCAGATCGATCTTCTTACCCCGGGTCCTAGGAGCATTAATGGTCCTTGCCGGCTTCTGTTGGCTGACAAACTTCTGGCCGGCGTTGGAAAGCCATCTACACGACCGCATTACAGCGCTTGGGCTTCTAGGTGAGAGCTTGCCTATGTTGTGGCTCCTAGTATTCGGCGTGAACGCTGGGCGATGGAGCCAGCAGGCCAAACGGAGCGGCGCGCTAACGACAACGCACGATAGCTGACGATACATCGCGATTGCGTTTGTAATCCCGGGTCGGTGGCTGTTTCGAGATCGGGAGTGACATGGGCCGTTCTCGACTCAGTTCACGGACAGAACACGGACAATAAGCGGACTCTCTTCACTTTGCTGGGAGCCGGCTCACAGCACGGCCAAAACGCATTAGGAAAGATCAACTGCGCACGCGATTCGGATGTATAGTGTTTCTCACTCTGGGTGCCAAAATGGAAATCCCAGTTAAAGTACTTTCACCCCAGGATGTGGCCGGAGGGTCATCGCGCTCTATGAGCGCTTCTGGTTTTCTGCGATTGATCGCTTTCCTGCTGCTTCCGGCAGGCTTCGCCGCCTCTCTCGACGCTCAGGTTGCTGCCCGCTTCTACCTCAACAAGAACACTTACTCCATCGGCGAGCCACTGATGTTGACACTGGAGATCAAGAACTCCACGCCCGACTCCGTCTATCTGTTTCCCCAAGCTGCGGGCAAATGCTCCGATGCATTCACGTTCTCCATGACCGGGAACTCTTTCTGTAGCGTTTCCTGGGATCCCGCCTGTACCGACGACACCGTCGAGTTGCCCGCCGGAGAAACCTACACCGCGGAATGGCCGTTCGATTTCTGGTATCACGTCACTCGCAAGGGCACTTACGAGGTCAGCATTTCGCGCCCCATTCGTTACAGCACCCTGAAAGGCGGCATTCAGTCCTTGGCAGTTTCATCGAAGATGAAATTGCAGCTCATACCTGCCGACCCGGCCCAGGTCGAACAGAGCTTGCAGAAATTCCACGCCGACCTGCAAAGCCCCGATAACATCGTCCGCCACACGGCCCTCGACGTGCTGTCTGCGACAGCCCCGGACTATTTTTACGCCGAGGCACTGCGTCTTGCGCGCGATCCAGACCCCTTCAACGTAGAGCACGCCGTTGGTGGTCTGGGGCGCATGAACAGCCCGGAAGCGCGGCAGATCCTCGCCGAGGTCATCACCACCCGCACCATTGAAGGCAGTGATGATGAGCAGAGTGCCCGCTGCCACGCTATCGAATCCCTCGGCAACTCGGGAGATTCAACCTATATTTCATTTCTGGAGCCGTACGTTCCTCGTGCCAGCACCTGCGAAGGCCTGTATGCCATGACTGCCATCGCGAAACTCGGGAGGGGCAGCGTCGTTCCCTTGCTCCAGGCCCAGCTCCAGAATCCAGTGCAAAAACAACGCTGGTGGGCCATTCGCGCCCTGCGCATCACCAACTCGCCCGACGCCGTAGATGCCATCATCATCGCTTTGCGCGACAAGGATCCTGACATCCGCGCCCACGCTGCAACTTCGCTCACGGAACTCACCGGGCATTCCGTTACCAAAGCAGGGGCCGCCCAGCCTAGTCCCACTCAGTTCGAAAACCTGTGGCGCGCTTGGTGGCACATTCATCGCTCTTCCACCACCATCGGGGAATACCCCGGCGAACTGTGCCGCATGCCGTAAGCTGCATGTCAACGTCGGCCTCTCGATTTTCCTTGCTTTTCCTCCTCCTGCCGCCCAACCTCGAATGAGAGCTAATAGCTAATAGCCAATTATTAGTAGAGCCCTTGAAGCGGGAGTGGCTAAGCCAAGACGTCATTCTGGCAGTAAGTAGTCAGCAGCTACATCCTGCTGTGGCCACTTGTC
>JBPYDQ010000073.1:0-21117 GCA_051986135.1 Terriglobales bacterium
CGGAGGTGCTCGATTGGCCAAGGCTTTTCGCGAGTGAGGCATTCGAGCAACTGGCGATGGTGCAGAAGCTACAGAATGAAAGTGGGGTCAAGGTTCTCACCACACGCTGCCCGATACGGTTGGACGGTGGTGTTCTGACAAGCGAGCGGCTTGCGCCAAAAGTTGGACAACACACCGAAGCGATTCGGCAGGAGTTCAAACTTTGCAGCTGATGGGCAATTCATGGGTCAGCGAAGCCGATAAACAGCAATCGCATTATCATGGAAGAGCTTTCGCCGGTTTGTTTCGCCGGCCTCTTCGACAATCGCGCGTAATGCTTCGACCCATTGCTTGTACGACGCGGAAAGCATACATACCGGCCAGTCGCTGCCAAACATGACACGATCCCATCCGAAGCAGGAGAGCACATGGTCAACGTACGGTCGGAGATCTGCCACGCTCCAGCCAGCCGGGTTGGCGTACGCCACCAATCCAGAGACTTTGCAGTAGACATTTTGGAACTGAGCTATTTCGGTAATATATTTGCGCCACGGATCCAGGATGTGGTCTTTTACTCGAGGCACACCGCAGTGATCCAGGATGAAAGTGACGTCGGGGCACTTGCTGACCAGATTGATGGCGATGGGCAACTGGCGGTCGAGAACACAGATGTCGAAAGAGAGTCCGTAAGGGCCCAGCGCAGCTACGTGTTCGATAAATAGTTTCCTTTGTCCCAGTTCGTCGGGTTGCGTGTGCAGGACACGACGAATGCCTTTCAGCTTTGCATGGCCGGCGATTTTGTCGATGTAAGACTTGAAATTAGCATTTTCTGGCCGGCCGCAGGCTACGATCCCTTCCAGGGGATTGTCGTGTTGGTCAGCGAGGTTCAGCAGGTGCTCGGTTTCCGCCAGCATATGGAATTCATCGACATCTGCTTCCAGATGCACGGTCTTGACGATGCCGAGACCTTGAGAGGCCTCACGGTAATCGCGCATTCGAAAGGAACGGTTGAGGGTAGGGAAGGAATCGAGCCAGGAGTAACGAAACAGATCCAAGTCCCATAGGTGTTGATGGGTATCTACGATTTGCATGCTTTCCGCCGACGAGACGGCGAATCTATACGGAATGAGAAGGCCATGTCAACCGGATCGCCGAACATTCGTGAAAACCAAAGGCCTGGTCGGCGAATTTCCAGTTTTGAAACTTCGCGTTCTTCGATTGAATTTACGAAAAATGGTTGCCATAAGGCTGATTCTCGCGCCTCGGGAGAGACTTCGATGAGCTCATATCCCAATCTTGATTACAAACCGAAAATGCCTCAGCGCTCGGATCGCGGTATTGGAATCGTTGGCGCAGGAGGAATCGTCAACTATGCTCATTTGCCCGCCTACAAAAAGGCTGGCTTCAAGGTGGTGGGCATTACCGACCAGAGGCTTGAGCAAGCGGAGCGGACGGCGAAGGAGCATGCGATTGCCAGGGTTTATTCGAACACGGCTGAGCTGCTCGCGGATAAAGACGTCGAAATTGTGGATGTCGCCGTATATCCGTCAGTTCAACTCCAGATCGTGGAGCAGGTCACCGGGGCTGGCAAACACCTGCTGTGTCAGAAGCCGTTGGCCGACGATTATCCGAAGGCGGTGCGCAGCGTCGAGTTGGCGGAACGATCCGGAGTGAAAATCGCCGTTAACCAACAGATGCGTTGGGACGCGGGCATTCGCTGTGCGCGCTTGTTGATTGATCAGGGCTGGCTGGGAACACCGACATACGGCACTATCCAGGTGCACTGCCATACTGATTGGAGCCTCTGGCCCTGGATTTACCAAGGCAAGCATCTCGAAGTTATGTTTCACAGTATTCATTACATTGATTCGCTTCGGTATTTATTGGGAGATCCCACCTACGTGTTCACCAGTGGCAGCCGTGCTCCTGGGGAGACGACGCAGGCAGAGACCAAGACGGTTACGGTATGGGAATATGCCTCCGGTCTGCAAGTTCTCATCGATGCTTGCCACTCCACCTGGCAAGGCGATGCATACGCACTTTTCCGGCTGGAGGGGACCGAAGGCGTCATTAAAGGCACGATTGGACTGATGTACAACTACCCGACGGGTAGGCCGGATACGCTGGAATTTATGTCCAAGCGCAATCCAGATTACTGGTTCTCAGCCCGACTCGAGAGCAGTTGGATACCTGACGCGTTTGTCGGCCCAATGGCTTCACTGATGTGCGCTGCCGAGGACAATTCACAGCCCGAGACCAACGGGCGCGACAATTTGCGAACATTGCAAGTTGTATTTGCGGAGTATCGTTCTATGAAGGAGAAGAGGGCAGTGCGTCCGAATGAGATCACTGCTTAGCTGGGCATTCAAGCTCCACGGCTAGTGTTCCTCTGCTTCGGCATCTCGCGGGTGGAGTAGTTGAACAAGGGGAGGCATGTACGAATGAGGCGCTATGGTTCGGTAATCAAAGTCAAGCGAGAGACGATCGACAGATATAAACAATATCACGCGGTAGTATGGCCCGAGGTTCTAGACATGATCCATAAATGCAACATTCGGAATTACTCCATTTACCTGAAAGATGATCTTCTCTTTGGTTATTTCGAATATCACGGAACCGACTTTGCACTCGACATGGCAAAGATGGCGGCGGACCCGAAGACACAAGAATGGTGGTCGATCATGAAGCCAATGCAGCAACCCCTCGAAACGCGCGCCAGGGGTGAGTGGTGGGCCGACATGGATGAGGTCTTTCACACTGATTAGGGGGATTTGGTTCCACTCTTTGAAACAAGCGCAGCCAGTACATGTTGAGTCATGCTGTACCGGTATTTACTGGCTTCTCTTATCCGTTTCGACTAGCATCCGTCACTTTCGCGAATTATTTCTCTGAGGCCTTTCAATTGTTTGTCGTCATGAAAGGAGTGTATGAAGCTCATTCGCTTTAGTCGGGCGGCTAAAGAGAAACCAGGGATCCTCTGAAGAGTGGGGCGAGGCTGGACGTATCTTCGTTCGGCGCGGATTATGACGAAAATTTCTTTGCGAATGGCGGTCTAAACGCACTCGACGAATCGCCGCGTAGCGAGCGAGTGCCTGGTCCGCGGGTCTCGCCATCAGAGCGCCTCGAAACCCCCTATTTGCTGGCCCAGCAAAATCTTGTGTAGGCCTCAACTTCCGGGATCATGCGGCTGAGAATAAGGAGCAGCCTCCGGCCGAGACCGTGATTTTTTTCAAATCAACGACCGCGGTGGCCGGACCCAAGGACCACTTGGCCATTCCCAAAAAGATGCCCAAAAGGTTGACTGGAAGTTAAACTTGAGTTCGGCAGGAAGGTTAGCTACGATAACAACGATGCCGCGCTGGAAGTTGTGGCGGGCTACTTTTTCGCCCCGACCAGGTGGGCATGTGGCTGACCGTGAACGGCATTTGCCGACAGAAAAGCACAACCACTCAGATGATTTTTGAGGTTCCGAGCCTAGTCAGCTATATGAGTCAATTGATGACTCTTCTACCCGGTGACGTGATCAGCGCGGGAACTCCTGTGGGCGTAGGGCTGGGCATGCAACCGCCGCAGTATTTGCAACCAGGCGACATGGTTGAACTCGGGATTGATCGCTTAGGAGAGTCGCGGCAGAGAGTCGTTGCCTGGAAGGCGCCGGAAAACCTTGGGCATGCCAGGCGGTCGTGTCCTGAGTGTCAACATGGCTGAATTCGGGCCAGCGGTATGTAACAATCAATTCTATCCATGCTCCTGCCTCGCTCTTCTTCAGTCGCTCTGGCAATAATTTTTCTGTCGGTTCTCGAGTTTGCCGCGCAGGAGCGTAAATCCTTCACCCAAACCCAGCCGGCTGTACAACCTGGTGTCGTTCATTTCGTCGATATTGCAGGACAGGCGGGCCTCAATTCTTTGAATGTCTATGGCGGAGATACTCACAAAGAATTCATCATTGAGACCACAGGCAACGGAGCAGTGATCTTTGATTACGATAACGATGGCTGGCCTGATGTATTCCTGCCCAACGGCTCGAGCGTCGAAGGTTTTCAAAAAAGGGATGCGCCAATAAACCACTTGTATCATAACAACCGCGACGGCACCTTCACGGATGTGACCAAGACTGCGGGACTAGCGCATGCTGGCTGGGCACAAGGCGGCTGTGTAGGCGACTATGATAACGACGGTTATCTAGACTTACTGGTGACCTATTGGGGGCAAAACCTGCTGTACCACAACAACGGGAACGGTACGTTCACCGATGTGACGAGGAAAGCGGGACTGGTAACGCCTGGGGATGAATGGAGCACCGGCTGCAGTTTTGTGGACTATGACCGTGATGGCAAGGCCGATTTGTTCATAGCGCGCTACGTTGACTTTAGTTATGACTCTGTCCCGAGGCCAGGACAGGGACAGTTTTGCCAGTGGAAAGGTATCAACGTGATGTGCGGTCCACGCGGGCTTAAAGCTCCAGTCAACGCGCTATACCACAACAACGGAGACGGAACATTCAGCAATGTGTCGCAGAAGTCTGGCATCACCAATGCCAGCGGTTGCTACGGCTTCACATCAGTCACGGCTGATTTCGACAACGACGGCTGGCCTGATATCTACCTGGCTTGCGATTCGACGGCAAATCTTCTCTTCCACAACAACCGGAATGGTACCTTTTCGGAAATTGCAAAACCCTCCGCCCTGGCTTACAACGAGGATGGTGGAATGCAAGCCGGGATGGGTTTGTCGGCCGACGACTTCAACCACACCGGCTACCAAAGTCTGGTAAAGACCAATTTTAGCGACGATACGCCGACCCTTTACCTGAATCGGGGCGACAATTCCTTTGATGATGTTACCTACGCCTCGGGATTGGGGAAGATCAAGAACTGGCTGGGATGGGGCGTGCAGTTTTTCGACTTCGACAACAGCGGGTGGCCGGGAATTCTCATCGCCAATGGACACGTGTATCCCGAGGTGGATGGAAAAGACCTCGGCACCGGCTACCGAGAGCCCAAGGTTGCATACTACAACCTGCGCGATGGAACGTTCGCCAACATTACTGCCGACGCGGGCTCAGCGTTAAGCGAGCATCATTCAGGGCGCGGCATGGCGCTCGGCGACCTGTTCAACAACGGTCGGGAAGAAGCGCTGGTGAACAACATGAACACCGCACCGTCGTTGTACTACAACACGGCCCAGGTTGGGAATTTCATATCGTTGCAGTTGGTCGGCGTCAAATCGAACCGGGCGGCGCTGGGAGCTGCGGTCTCGCTGGTTGCGGGAAGTGATCGGCGAGAGAAGGAGATCCGTAGCGGCGAGGGTTTTATCTCGCAGAACGACCTGCGAGTTCACTTCGGATTGGCGAAAATGACGAAAGCAGAAAAAGTTGTTATTCGTTGGCCAAGTGGACTGGTAGAAACAATCACCGACTTGCCAGCCAATCGGTACTACGTGATTTATGAAGGGAAAGGAATCGACTCGAAGAAGACCCGCGAGCCAAGCAATTTGAAAATTGCCGGTTCAGCAGAAAAGCCTTAACCGGGAGTTCAGCCGCTATTGCCGGCGGCAATTACCATGATGCCGGCGAGTAAGACCGTGACTCCACCCCATGCGTATGTATACGCGGCGCGGCTGGACCCCTTCCATTCACCGGCCGCAGCTCCCCAGAAAAGTCCGGCGATGATGTCGAGGGTCATGAACACCGGCCAGCCGAGAATCCCTCCCCAAGCGCCCGAGTATGTTGCTCCCATGCCGTACACCACGATGCCACCGAACCACAGCAGGCCAGTTGTGGTACCAAGCAGCCAGTAAGACGGCCTTCCCCGAATGTACAACGACCAGGTATGCCGTTTATGGAGCACATAAAAGCAATAAAGAAAGTTCGACACGAACCCGGCGGTAACCGTCAGCGACCAGATCGGGTTGGCTGCCATGGCGGAACTCGCGCCCGAGGCCAGGGCTCGTACGCGCAATTCGTCGCCGAATATGAAGCTAAAGTTCATCATAGAAGAAAAAATTCCGGAGAAGATGCAGATGATGAGGCCAAGGGTAAAACCTGACCGTTGGGCTTGCTGAAGGGTGCCCAGGTCGCGTTCCCGGCGGCGGCCAGCCAGCGAAAGCAAAATGAGGCCGATCGTCATTACGGCTGTTCCGGCAATCAAAGCAATACCTCGCTTTTCAGTGAGTTCTTGCGGATGAAGAACAGCCAGTGGAAGAAGCGAGCCGAACGACGCGGTAATGCCGAGGATGAGTGCGAAGCCGAGGGCCATGCCGACGCGGCTGATTCCAAGTCCAAAAAGAGTTGCCCCGGCGCCCCAGGCGAGTCCAAATAAGGCCACCTTAACGATCGTGGACATCGAACTGGTGGAATAGACGGCCGCAAGGTGTGGAACGGTGGCGACGGCTATCAACCACGGAAAGAGGATGAGGCCGGATAGGGCAAACAGCATCCAGCTGTTTTCCCATTCCCAGCCGCGCATACGTTTCATGGGCGCGGCGAAACTTCCGTTCAGTATTCCCGCAGCGATTACCGTCAGAATGCCCAAGCCGATTTGTCCTGCCATGCGATCTCCGTGCAACTCAGTTGTTTCAAAGGGTGTGGCGACAACAACTATGGTGCGCGGTGACAATGAGGCATGGTGGCAACCTGGGTCAAGCGAATTCGAGCACAGTCTGTCATCTGCCTTGTCCCTCGATTGACGTCAAGTTCTGCTGCCGATATAGTCGCTGGTTTTGAAGACGGGACAGGAGCAAGCCTTGATCATCTCGAGTATCGAAGTTCGCGTGTGTCAAAACACACGTGAGGCGATGTCAGACTCAGAAATGCGCGTGGGTGGAAAATCAACTTTCGATTTTCTCCTCATCACGATGAAAACCGATGCCGGCATCGAGGGCCGCTCACTGGGATTTGCTGGGCGCGGCGCTGAAATGGCCGGCTCCATTGCGGCTACCGCGCTGAAGCCTTTCTTTCTGAATCGGGATCCATTCTTTCGCGAACAGCACTGGCAGGAATTCCGCACCTACGATCGCTGGTGGAATCATGTGCCCATCTACGCATACGGCCCTTTCGATATATGCCTGTACGACATTGCAGCCCAGGCTGCAGGTCTTCCACTGTATAAACTGCTCGGCGCGTTTCGCGACAGGGTTCCGGTTTATGCCAGCTCCTTCGCGTTGCCGACCGCCGAAGACTATGCCCAGCAGGCACTCGAAGTGAAAGGTCGTGGGTGGCACGCGTATAAGCTCCATCCGCCGGGGAAAGTGGAACTTGATCTGGCGGCCTACCGGGCCTGCCGGGAGGCAGTCGGGCCTGACTTCAAACTGATGGCAGACCCGGTCGCCGCGTACAGCTATGAAGAGGCATTAGTGGTTGGCAAAGAGCTCGAACACCTAAATTTTGTTTGGTTCGAAGAGCCGGTTTTTGACGTTGATTTCCATTCGTTGCGTAAGTTAAGCGCGAAGCTTGACATTCCGATCTGCGGGACCGAAGTCTTACAGGGATCTCACTATTCCACGGCAGAATGCATCTCCAGCCGTGTCGTGGATATTGTTCGGACCGATGTCTCTTGGAAGGGCGGGATCACGCCGGTCATGAAGACTGCCCATCTGGCAGAGTCATTCGGAATGCATTGTGAGCTGCACACTACGATCTATCATCCGCTCGAAATCGTGAATTTGCATTGCTGTGCAGCGATTTCCAATTGTCAATTTTTCGAACTGCTTTACCCACTATCGTACATGGATTTCGGAATGAATTTGCCGATCAACATCGACACTCAGGGCTACGCGCATCCTCCGGATCAACCCGGCTGTGGAATTGAATGGGACTGGGACTTTATTGAAAACTGCACGATCAAGGTCATGTGATTTAGACGCTTTCCTGAGTTGCCTCAATTACCATCTTTGGACTACAGTGCCGGGATGTTTGACCGAATGCTGGTCTCACTCCTGCTAGCAACATCGCTGCTCTCTGCCGTCCTTGCCACCCAGGCGACAACTCAAGAAGCGGCGAATTCGAGTCCTGCTCAGATGAACGCGGGCTATGTCGGTTCCAGCGTTTGTGCCGAGTGCCACCAGCAGATTTACGCGTCTTACTCTCAAACGGACATGGGACGGTCCATGTCGGTTCCTTCTCAATCGCTGATCAAAACTATTGCGTCTCCGATTGTAGTCGATGATGCGCGCAGCAGTCGCAAGTTCGAGGTTTTCGTTCGCGACAACCAGCTTTTTCAGAGTGAATTTTCGGTAGGGACGGATGGCAAAGAAGTCTTCCGCGACACGCACAAAATCGAATGGATCATCGGCGCAGGAGCGAATGGCTTTGGCGCTATCGTGAAACGCGACGATTATCTGTTCGAGTCGCCGCTGTCGTTTTATGCCAAACCTAGAGCATGGGCTCTTTCTCCCGGGTATGAGTTCGTGGACTATGGTTTCAGCCGGCCGATCCTGCCAGGTTGCATTACGTGTCACAGCGGAAGACCCGAAGCGGTTCCCGATGGCAACGGCCGTTTTCGCAATCCGCCATTTGCTCAACTCGCCATCGGCTGCGAGAATTGCCACGGTCCGGGCCAAACGCATGTATCGGAAATGCTGGGGTCGGAACCTGCGACGGGCGGCAGCGTGACCATCGTGAATCCGGCGAAGCTGTCACCCTGGCTCGCCGACAACATCTGCGTGTCCTGCCACCAGATGGGAGACGCCCGCATCTTACAGCCCGACCATGATTATCGGGATTTCCGCCCCGGAACAGCTTTGAAGGAGACCCTGGCAATACTCATGGTCCCGCCGAGCCGCGAGAAGCCTCTCGAGAGCGACCTGCTCGAACACTACTTCTCGATGACTTTGAGCAAGTGTTATGGGGCGAGCGGCGGCCGTCTGGGTTGCATTACCTGTCATGATCCACACGTAGAACCCTCAGCCAGCGAGGCGCCTGCCTACTTTCGCGGGAGATGCCTTTCCTGCCATTCGGAAAAGAGCTGTGCTGTTCCGCTTACACTTAGACAGCGGAAAAACCCGCCCGACGATTGCGCCGGTTGCCACATGCCCAAGAGAGACGTGAGAATCATTTCCCATTCCGCGCTCACCCAGCATCGGATTATCGCGGAAAGCGGGGAAGCGTTTCCAAACGTATTATCGACGCCCGAAACTCCAGGTCTGAGATACCTGAATTCGGCTCCCGGGCAAGACACGCCGGTGTCGCCGCTGGTTCTGCTCGAAGCATATGGACAGGTGATGGCATCACATCCTGAGTACCGAGAAAAGTACTGGAACCTTGCACGCCAACTTAAGACTGTGCAGCCAGACAAAATTGCGGTTCTGAGAGCCCTCGCGGACTGGGCAACCCAACAGAACAGTTCCGATGCCACCGCTAACGCCATCGAATATCTCGAGTCCGCCATCGCGCACGGAGATACCAGTCCCACTGACTACGAAGAGTTAGCGAGGCTCTTGATGGCGAGGGGAAGAACAAGCGACGTCGTCAAGCTTTTGCAGCGGGGACTCCAGGATCTGCCGTACGATGCGGAATACTATCGACTGCTGGGCATGGCCTACCTCAATCTTAGCCGTACTTCCGACGCGCGTGAGATTTTAGCCAAAGGTGCGCTGATCTTTCCCGAGGACTCTGGAATTCGAGAGCTTCGCAAGCAGGCTGACACATCTAGGGCGGCTGATGCGCGCAAATGAGGAAGTTACTTCCCAGGGATCCCAACTTTATCGTTGCCTGCGGTTGCTGCAGCTTCGAGTTGGACCGGCGAGAATCCCATAGCCGTGGAAATCGCTTCTGCGGCATTGATCACCACGCTGGCCAAAGCGGGGATATGCGTCACTGTAACGCGGGTCGTCGGGCCGGAAACGCTTACGGCGGCGATCGCTCCTCCGTCCACTCCAAGAATGGGCGCGGCCACACAGCGGGCTCCTAGCGTTGCCTCTTCGTCGTCCACCGCATAGCCTTGGCGCCGGATCCTGGCCAGTTCCTGCTGAAATTGCACGTGATTGATGATGCTTTTAGGTGTGAATGAGTGAAAGGCAACGTTGGGAAGAGTGCGCTCGGCCTGCTCTTTGGATAGAAATGCGGCCATGGCTTTTCCCAGCGCGGTCGCCGGCAGCGTGCGACGCGTTCCCACTCGCGAAGAGAGTCGAAACTCGTGGGGGCTTTCGATCACGTCGGTATAGAGGACTGAGTCCTGGTCCAGCACGGCGAGATTCACGGTTTCCTGAGTTGACTTCCACAGTTGTGAAAGTACTGGCCTCGCCACCGCCTGAAGGGCTGCGCGAGGATTCACCTGGGTAGTCAATTGCGCGAAACGTGGGCCGATCAGATACGTTCCTTCCTCCGTGCAGATGAGGTACCTCTCTCGTTCTAGGTGTTTTACGAACCGGTGTGCGGTGCTTTTGTGAATCCCGGTGGCATCGGAAATCGCCTTGAGGCCGAGACCGAAGGGAGAGGCATGGATGGCCTCAAAGATCCGCAATACCTTCGAGAGGACACCGACCGGAGCGGCTGCAGCTTTATTTATTCGTCGCATAAGAATCGAAGAAGGTCGTGCGGAAAATGTTGAGATTATGTTTCAAATAATGAGACAAATAAGCTATTCAACACCACGATCCACATAAGCGTACCATCTATTGAAACATCGTACAATATTTTGAAATTTTTGTTGACTTCGATTCTCGATCAGTGTTACACAAGCGCTCCGTGAGGATTTTCTGGTGTTCGCCCAAGTGGGTGTCGCCAGCGATCGGGGTCCCCTTCGGTTGAGTGTAATTCCGGTCTGATGGTTCGTGACGGGATTGAGTGCACAGCCTGTATGTGCCAGGAGGAGGATGTCATGACTTCCGGGGCTTTCCTGAGGGTAATCGAACGGTGGTTCGTGGGTCTGTGGTTTCTGGGAGTTGTTTTTTGCTTGATTAATCCTCCACGTGCGGAAGCACAAGCAACCGCCACTATAACCGGCACAGTGCGCGACAGCACTGGAGCGGTGGTGCCGGACGCGAAAATTATTTTGCATGACACCGCAACTAACCTTGATCGCACGACGAGCACCAACTCTGTCGGCAATTACTTCGTTCCCCAGATTCAGCCGGGAATCTACGAGATTCGTGTGAGCAAGCCAGGTTTTCGCGGTGAAGTGCGACCTAGCGTGACTCTAGTTGTGAACCAGACCGCGACAATGGATTTTTCGCTCACCCCGGGAGAGACCAGAGAAACGGTTCAGGTGGAGGCGAGCGCACCCCTCCTGGAAACGTCCACTTCGGAACTCGGTGAGGCAATCGTAAAACGGCAAGTCAACGATCTCCCCCTCAACGGCCGCAATTTCACTCAGCTACTGAACCTGACTCCCGGGGTCAGTACAGTGAACGTCTCGCAGAACTCTGCCACCAGCGGAGGCATTTGGTCTAACCCTGTCGGAACTTTCTCCTACCCCGCGGTGAACGGGCAATCCAATCGCAGTAATTTGTTTCTGCTCGACGGAGTCAACAACCAGGGCTCGTTTGGCAGCACCTACGCAGTGCCACCGATTGTCGATGATATCGATGAGTTCAAAGTTCAGGCTCACAACGACGACGCTTCGTTTGGTGGCGTGCTCGGTGGTGTGGTTAACGTGGTCACGAAATCCGGTACGCGCGAATATCACGGCGCGGCATGGGAATTTCTGCGCAACACGGCTTTCGACGCACGCAATCCGTTTCTCGATAAAGTAACTCCGTTTCAACAGAATCAGTTTGGGGCCGCTTTTGGCGGGCCACTCTGGATGCCGGGTGAACAGGGCGAGAAGAAAACGTTTTTCTTCCTCAGCTACGAAGGTTTTCGGAACCATACTTCGGCGACAAATTTCTACAACACTCCCACGGCGCAGCAGTTGGCTGGCGATCTGACGGGAATCCAGGGGCAAATCTACAACCCGTTCAATGGGGGCCTCCCATTCACCTGCGACCCATCCGGCAAACCGGAGCCAGTAGCCAGCAACGGCACGAGCGGAGTGCCATGTAACAAGATACCGGCAGGTCTGATCGATCCCAACATGGTTAAGTACGCCACCACATTGTTTCCTGCGCCTAACCTGCTCGGGAACGCCAATTTCAATGGTCTCGATACCTCGCCGGTAAAGACACGACAGGATGAATACAATGCACGGTTGGACCACCGCTTCAGTGATCACGACAGCGTCTGGGCGCGCTGGACTCAGTTTCGTCAACCGGTGATTGGATCGGGCGGATTCGAAGGATTGGTTCACGACCAGTTGACGGCAGGCTACAACCTGGGCGCGAGCTACGTGCATACGTTTTCTAATAGCTTGGTGACAGAGTTTCATTTTGGCCGTACTGACGTGAGTATCAACCAAGGATCAAACTATACGAAGGCACCGGGCACCTTCGGTCCGCAAATCTTTTCGCCTAATTTCGCAGGGAACTTCCGCGGCGGACTGTCGATGATTCCCGAACTGGTCATTCAGGGATACATCGGAAATTCCAACCCGGCAGCCCACGGGGCCGCGCAAGTGGACGACACGCGAGTTTCCAACATATGGGAATGGGGCGGCGGTTTAACGAAGGTGGTCGGACATCATACGTTGCGGGCAGGAGCAGATTTCGCTAGCAATAACTCGAACGCGCTCTACCTCAACTCGAACCTGCAATTCGCAGCCGCAAACACAGCTGCCATCGATGGTACGGGTGGCAACTCTCTGGCATCGTTTCTTTTGGGTGTTCCGGTTGAAGCCGGACGACGCAATGTCATCGAAACTGAGCATGGTGGCTGGGTGGATGGGTTTTATGGGATGGATCAATGGCGAGTTACCAACAAACTGAGCATTAACCTAGGCCTGAGGTACGACGTTACTCTGATGCCGATCTATGGCGATAGCAACAATCAGAACAATTTCGTCGGTGATATGAACTTTCGCGACGGAACGTATATTTTGGCTCGGAATGCTCCGTCATGCAGCGCTACCAACGCGGCTCCGTGTATTCCTGGAGGCGCCTTGCCGGCGCATGTTCTGGTGACTCCCTTGGGAGGCGGGCAGATCTATCACAACGACTTCAGTAATATCCAACCCAGACTCGGTTTTGCCTATCAATTATTCACCAACACCGTTCTACGGGGCGGTTATGGGCGCTTTTACGATAACTGGGCTGCTATCACGCAGACGGGCCAGAACTATGAAGGAACCTGGCCCAGTATGGATCAGTTAGGCGCCAGCAATTTGAATAAGCTCAGCGCTGGCAAGCCTACGGTCACGGCTGAAGATCCATTGAGCCAGGGCAGTGGCGCGGTGCTTCCCTCGGCGACTCCATTTACGCAATCCACCTGGTTTGCCGATCCCTACCTGAAGAGACCTTATGCCGACCAGTGGAACTTTGGCATTCAACAGCAGATAACCACCGGCACCGTTGTGACGGCGAACTACGTAGGCTCGGTCGGACGTAAGCTGGATATAGGAGGCGCGTACAACGTGGCTTTGACGCCAGGACCAGGCAATCCGCAGGACCGCGCACCGTTTCCCTACATCGGCGCCACCGCCTATGATCGCAGTGTGGGATCAAGCAGCTATAACGCCTTCCAGCTGTCGGTAAACGGCCGGGAGGAGCACGGGTTGACCTACCTGGTGTCTTACACCTGGTCGAAGACTATAGATGTGGGTTGCTCAGGTTGGTATGGCGTCGAGGGTTGTTCGATTCAGAATCCATATAATCTTGCAGCCGATCGAGGTCCCGCCGCGACCGATTTGCCGCACATTTTCTCGGCGGCGTGGGTATATCGTTTACCCTTTGGGAAAGGACAGAAATTTTCTACTGGCAGCAGCGTGCTCGATGCGATGGTGGGTGGCTGGAATCTGAACGGCGTGCTTTCGTTGAGTTCAGGAACTCCGTTTGACGTGGGTACAGGCAAGGACATTGCCAATACTGGGAATTACAATTACGGCAACGGGTACGGATATGAGCGGTTGAATCTGGTGGGGAACCCGTACCCATCGAACCAATCTCCACAGCAGTGGATCAATCCTGCAGGTTTCCAATTACCGGCGCAGTACACATTCGGCGACCTAGGTCGAGATTCGTTACGTTCCGACTGGTCCAAGGGGCTGGATCTGTCCATCTTCAGACAATTCCCGTTTACAGAAAGAACTCGGCTGGAATTCCGTTTCGAGATGTTCAATGCGACCAACACGCCCGTGTGGGCAGTGCCCGTCTCTAACTTTGACAATCCGAACTTCGGTGTCGTCACCAGCACAGCCAATACAGCCCGGCAACTGCAATTTGGGCTCAAACTCTACTTTTGAGGTCCACATCGGAGCCGACGGAAACAGTCGTAGTATGGTATCGCTGGCGGCCGGCGCAGAATTGCCATCGGTGGGCGGCATAGATCTGAATCCGAAGAGTAGACAATGTGGACAGCTCGGAGAGTTTCAAGACGAGGCCGAATGTATCGCTCGAGAATTAAGTGCCTCGCCTTCTTTCTGATTTCGACTTCTGCTGTTCTTGGCCAGACCGGGGCACAGAATACGTCATCAAGCATTTTCCCGAAGTTGTGCACATCTCGTTCCGATAATTCAGAACAAATCCGGGAGCTGTGGCAGGCCATTGCCGATCGTCCTACGGCCGGCGCTTACAACACGCTGGGCGTTTTGTATGCGGCTGCCAATCAGCTCGTTTGCGCGATTCCCGCCTTTGAGTCCGCCCTCAGGCTGGATCATCATAATTGGGAATCTCACTATAACCTGGGCTTGGGGCTGCTCAGCACGGGTGATCGCAGGCGCGCCGGTGCTGAATTTCGTTTGGCGATTCAGGACAAACCTGATTCGGCAGCGGCCCACTTTGCCCTAGCTACGTTATTAAGGAATGAGAACAGGCGAGTCGAAGCAGTTAAGGAATTCGAGCGGACCCTGACGATCGACCCTCATCAAACCGAGGCTGCGCTCGCCTTGGCTCGCATCGCGACCGAGTCTGGCAATACGTCCTCAGCAATTACGACGCTGGAAACCGCTCTGCAGGCGACACCTTCGCCGGAACAAGCCGAACCCCTACAGGTTGATCTCGCGGCAGCCTATGCGAGAAGCGGCGACGAAAACAAAGCACTGAGTGTTCTCAAGGGCTTAATCGCCAGGCAGCCTGACTCTGCTGAAGCTCATTTCAGTTTGGGCGAATTTGAGAGGAGCCGCGAGCCGTCTCACGCAGAAGAGGCGGCCAGCGAGTATCAGCAGGCTTTACGACTCGATCCCAAGATGGATAAAGCCCGCCTTTCCTTGGGGAAGGCGTTGATAGCGGTGAAACGGTACCAAGAGGCGGTTCCCTTTCTCCAGGAATTTGTTACCCGTCAGCCGAAAGACGAGTACGGGTTTTATCTTCTTGGTGTTGCCTATGAAGGCCAGCACGATCTGAGCCAAGCTGAGCATGCCTTACAACACGCGGCTTGGTTGAATCCCAAAGGCGCAGAGACGAAGTACGAACTCGGCGGGGTACTGGCTCAGCAGGGGCATTTTGCCCAAGCCATTGCCGAACTCGAGGTTGCCGCCAGGTTAGAGCCGGGACACGCGGAGATCCATGATTTATTGGCTTCGCTTTTGGACAAAACCGGGCAAAAAGAACTGGCGAAAACGGAGCGCGCCAAGTATGCGGCTTTGAAGGTGCGCCGCGAGAGAGAGGCGTCGGCCAACAAGTTGAATGAGGAGGCGAACCGGTTTCTTCTGTCGGGGAATTCGAAGGCAGCAGTTGAAAGCTACCGCAAAGCTTTACGGCTGAATTCGTCAGATGCGAGACTCTACTACAACCTATCGCTTGCCTTGGACAAACTGGGTGATCAGGCCGGAGAGAGGGAAGAACTGCTTAGGGTCGTGCAGCTCGACCCAAATCTGAGCGTCGCCCAGAATCAGCTGGGGCTGCTCGCTCTCCAATCTGGAGCGAACGCTGAAGCGGAAGTGAGATTCAAGAAGGCTATAAGCGCCAATCCCGAATACGCGGAAGCTAAGAGCAACCTGGGCGTTCTCTATAGTAAAGAGAATAAGAATGATGAAGCGGGGAGGCTTTTCCAGCAAGCCATTGAGAACGATCCCAAATATGCCAAAGCTTACGTCAACCTAGGCTTGCTCATGGCTCAACGCGGCCGATATCCTGATGCCGAACGGCTGTTCCGAACTGCCGTTCAGGGGGACCCGAACAATGCCGATGCTTTCAATGCCTTAGGCATGTTGCAGGCCAAGACAGGGCATGGAGCAGACGCAATAAAGACTTTCCGTAAGGCCGTGGCTTTAAACCCAAATTCGTCTGACACTCATTTGAATCTCGGCATTGCGTTAGTGGACCAATATGACCGTTCGGAAGGCTTTCAGGAGTTTTCTGAAGCGGCCCGTCTCGATCCCAAGTCGGCTGCCGCTCATTACAACCTAGGCCGGTTTTACTTTGAGACCGGCAAGTACCAAGAGGCGCGCCAGGAGTTGGAGCAGGCCTCGAAGCTGCAGATGAACTTCGCCCACGCTCTGTATTTTCTCGCTATGACCGAAAAGCAGAACAACGATCTGGAACGTTCCACGGAACTCTTCAGGCAGGTCGTTGCCATCGAACCAGACAATGCCGATGCGCAGTATTTACTTGGTCAAAATCTTGAGCACCTGGGCAAAACCGCTGGGGCCATCGAGCATTGGAAGGCCGCGGTTTCCGCCGATCCTAATCACTCGCAGGCGTTGTACAACCTGGCTAGGGCCTTGAACAAGTCAGGTAATCCTGAAGCTCAGAACTATCAGTTGCGCTTTAATGCTCTCGAGAGGGAACAGCAGATCAGCGACCGAGTTCAGCAGTTGGGCAATTTCGCGCTGGAAGCGGCCAATGCGCAGAACTGGCCACAGGCTCTGGAACAGATGTCACAAGCGTTAGAACTCTGCGGCAGTTGCCCGCAAGCCTCCCATCTCCATCGCAATCTTGGATTATTTTATGCCCGTACCGGTAACCTCGAAGCTGCGGAAAAGGAGTTGCATGCGGTCCTTGAGCTTAGTCCAGGAGATAGCGATGCGCAGAGAGCGTTGGCTGTCCTGGCGAGTGTTCCCACGGCGCAGGCCAAGTAGCGAGCCTGAATCCTCGAGGTGCAAAGATTAAACGTAAAAACAACAAACCGAGTCATAAGTACGGAGGCGTCCTGAGCAGCAATTCCAACGGTTTTCGCCTGGACCGCATGCTGGCCGTGGTCACCGGCGGCGCCAGCGGCATCGGACGGGCTATCGCCCAGAAGTTCGCCTGCCAGGGAGCCATTGTCCGCATTCTTGACCTGGACGACAGAACCGCCCATACCGCAGTTGAGGAGATTCTCAAGAGCGGGGGTGAGGCCAAGGCCTACCACTGCGATGTCTCTAGCCGAGACAGCGTGCAGGCTGCTTTCGTGAAAGTCTTCGCCGAGGGGCCGGTTCGTATTCTGGTAAACAGCGCCGGAATCTCCCATGTAGGGAGCCTCGAAAAAACCTGCGAGCAGGATTTCGACAGGATTTATTGCGTGAACGTAAAGGGTATTTATAACTGCCTGTATGCCGCTATCGAGCACATGAAGGCAAATCGTGGCGGGACGATTCTGAACATGGCCTCTATCGCCGCCACTACGGGGCTGACCGACCGCTTTGCGTATTCCATGAGTAAGGGTGCGGTCGTGTCCATGACCTACTCGGTGGCCAAGGATTACCTGCCATTCAATATTCGCTGTAACTGCATTTCTCCAGCACGCGTGCACACTCCGTTTGTGGACGGATTTCTCCGTCGCAACTATCCCGGACATGAGCGAGAAATGTTCAAGAAGCTGGAGAAGTCCCAGCCTATTGGCAGAATGGCGACTCCCGAGGAGGTAGCATCGCTGGCGTTATTCCTTTGTTCTGATGAAGCGGCATTCTTGACCGGAGTGGATTACCCCATCGATGGGGGTTTCATGCATCTCCGCGGATAAATGGCTTTGCGCATCTTCGTCTCGGGTACCTTGGGCAAGTGCCGTTGCGGATAACCCAACCATGGATTTCATGCTGCGCGACAAAGTTGTGCTATGACCAGCGGAGCTGAGGGCATTGGCGCGGCCATTACCTTCGCCTGCTCCGAAGAAGGTGCTATCCCCGTTATTGTGGATCGGGACCAAGCGGCAGGAGACGAGTTAAAGGCCAAACCGGCCGCTCGTTCGAGCGAAACCTGCTGCACTGCTACAGCATGGCACACTATGCCCTCGCCGGACAAGCGCGAGGAGCGATCGTGAACACAAGCTCCAAGACTGCGGTCACCGGGCAGGGCAATACATCAGGCTATGTTGCTGGCCAAGGCGCCGTTCTTGCGCTTACGTGCGAGCGGGCTGCTGACTTGCTCGAGCACAGCATCGGAGTCAATGCAGTTGTTCCGGCGGAAGTGACTCCGCTTTATGAGCAGTGTCTCGTTCCTCTGGATCGTGCTTTAGCCTGAGAAAATATAGTGAATCACTCTGTCCCGATCACCGAGCGACGCTATGTCCTTCCGTTGATTCTTGTCACCAGCCTGTTTTTCATGTGGGCACTCGGAGTCAATCTGAATGATGTGCTGATTCCCCACTTAAAAGAAGCTTTCGGCCTTTCCGATTTCAAGTCCTCCCTGATTCAAACAGCTTTCTTCGGCGGATACTTCCTGGCTGCGTTGCCGGCGGGCTGGATGATGGAAAAGATCGGGTACCGGCGGGGCATTCTGGTGGGGTTGCTGACTTGCGCAACGGGAACGATTCTCTTCATTCCGGCGGCTTCTGCTCGCGTTTATGGCTTTTTTCTCTTCGCCCTCTTCGTGATGGCCTGTGGCCAGGGCGTTCTCGAGGTCGCCGCCAATCCTTATGTGACCACGCTCGGGCCGCCGGAGAGTTCGGAGCGGCGCCTCAATCTAGCTCAGTCTTTTAATTCTGTCGGTGCCGTGGTTACCCCTCTAATCGGGGCGGCATTCATTCTCTCCGGGGTGGCACATTCCAGATCCGCTGCTATGAACCCAGCAGAACTCGAAGCGTATCGGATAACGGAGGCGAACGCAGTAAAGGTACCGTATCTGGTAATCACTTTCTGTTCCTTTGCGTTGCGGCATTAATCTACTTTGCCCATCTGCCGGAGATACGAGAAGAGGGTAATGAGGATGAGCAAGATGTCGATGAAAAAGGCTCAGCAGGATTATGGTCTCATAAGCATCTTGTGAAAGGTGTGGTGGCACAGTTCTTTTACGTTGGCGCACAGGTCGGCGTTGCCAGTTTCGTGATCCGATTCGCGCAGTACAAAATGCCCGATTTGTCAGCAAAACTAGCTGCCGATTATCTGAAGGCTCATCTGTTGGGATTCATGGTCGGACGCTTTTTTGGATCGACGGTCATGAAAAAGGTGTCTCCGCCCAGGTTGCTGTCGATCTTCGGAGTCTCGTCGCTGACGTGTCTCACGATTGTGTTACTTGGTTGGGGACACGCTCCGATCTGGGCCATTGTCCTGATTGGCTTCTTTCATTCCATTATGTTTCCAACGATTTTTGCGCTCAGCGTGAAGCATCTCGGTGCCTACACCAAGCTGGGTTCCTCGTTCCTGGTTATGTCCATCATCGGAGGGGCTGTTTTTCCTGCTCTCATGGGCTATATCTCAGACAGGAGCACGATACGCTATGCCTTCCTCGTGCCGCTCATCTGTCACGCCTACGTTCTGTATTTTGCGGTGCGAGGCTACCGTCCGATGGCGGCGGTCGAGAACTTGCGTTCGACGAATGCCGTTTCTGCAGATTAACTTTTCATTGTGAGTTTTTCTGTTGTGCCGGAGTCGACCGCCTGCATCGGCTCGGAAAACTTGTCATCATCTGTGGGGATGTTTTGTTGTGTCTCTTGCACCTCACAGTGAAGCCACCAAGCGCGCGCACCACCCTCCAACGATACGGATTTTTCGAATCACCCCGCGAACCATAGTCTTCGTAGTCAATCTGGGTAGGATTTAGACCCAGCGCGGAATCTAGATATCGAAGAACTTGCAGAAGAAGACCTGAGTCTTTCGCGAAGTACATTTCGACTGCGGCCTCGCGGCAGGAATCTCCAGTACAAGGATAACTGTCCTGCTGGCCGACCTTAACTACCTTGGCCACCTTGATTCTTTGAATAAAGGTTTAAGGTCGGCGCAATTTTGGAGAACTGCATCGAGTCGTGCTCCCTCGATTTCCGTTCTGTTCATTCGTATTGGGCCGCGACCGGGAAACTCCAGCCAGCCGGTCTGTCCATCGTAAGCCGTGACACTATCCCCATTGGACAGATGCATAATAAGGAGCCTCTTATCCGGAGGTTTGGAAAGAATTTCCACCGGAATCTGCTGGCCTCCCGGCAGCGCTGCCACCCCTCGAGCCGAACGAGCGGAGGCTGCCCATTTCTTAGAGTGCCATTTACTGCCTTTCTGTACCTGGCCAACACCTCATCTATGCGGGGCAACTCGGATGAAAGATGAGTTCCGGCACTCTCGCTCCGATCGGTGAGCCAGGCCCGACCTTCAAGGGCAACCGGCGGCATCGAGACTGGCCTCGGGTGCCGCGATGGCAGGAATAACACGTGCCCTTCCATTGGTTGTCGAAATTATTCTGGTTTATTGCAAACATCATCAGCATTATCTTGCGGGCAGTGGCCTTCGGCTCATTATCATCCTTCCCGAACGCGCCTTCGACGTGACAGGAATTGCACTCGACTCCGAGAGATGCCGCCATAAATTGGCAAGTCTCTGAAACGGCCGATGTACAGGCTTTGAAATCGCGATCGGTGACGCCGGGAAAGAAATGATTGACGCCGTCGAGCCATGATGATCTTGGGCCGGATTTCCTGGGTGACGTGGTCCACGGCGAGAGCCGCTCTTGCACCTCAGCCTGTTCTTCTCGCCCGGTCCGCCTGTGGTCGTTGGAGGCCGAGAGTGGTGATTCGATAGCGGCGAGTTTTGGGAATGCGCTCGATGATCCCGTGGAGGCGCAGACGGCGCAGGTGATAGGTCAATTGGCCTGAGGAGAGGCTATCGGTTTTTTGCCCCAGTAGGAATGCGAAGTGTGCCCGCAGATGGCGGTTGGAAAAGCCCGTGAGGAGGAGTTGGAACAAAAGAAGGGCGCCCCAAAGGGCTTCGAGCGGCGCCTGAAACGGCTCGCCCGCATGGGAGCCCACTGCGAGGCGACGAAATCGAAAAC
>JBPYDQ010000074.1:0-2337 GCA_051986135.1 Terriglobales bacterium
CGAGCGATGTAATCGAACGAACCGGCAAGATAATCGACGACCTTTCCTTTGCCTTCATCGCCCCACTGCGCGCCTACCACGACGACCGATTTCATCGAGAGGCTCCCCTGGCCAAGACCGAGCCACACGGAAGCCTGCGGAAACTCTCCCGGTGGACAGAAATCTACGGAACAAAATCCCCGACACACACCAATCTAAAATCGTACGATGCCCCACGAGCGAACGCAAGCAACTGCCGGGGGGAGACGGTCAGGAAGACCCTGTGTCGCTAACCTTCGGGCTCGGGTCTCCTAACCTTGATGTGACGCCGTATAATGCTGGGCATGACGCGCGAATCGGCGGATGGGTCCAGTGTCCGGCTGGACCGGGAGAATCCTTACCTGCGACTGCAGTCGGTCACAATCTTCGTTCGCGACTTGGAACAAAGCTTGGAGTTTTACTGTCGCCAGTTAGGGTTTCAGCTGGTGTTTGACGCGCGAGTCGAACCGGGACGCCGCTGGGTCACGGTCGCTCCGCCTGATGGGGCGGCCAATTTGACGCTGGTGATGCCTGAGCCGGATTCCGAGGATTACAAGCTGATTGGGCGGCCAACCCACATAACCTTCGTGACGGAGAACGTTATTGCCAAGTTCCGGGAATGGAGCAAGTTGGGAGTTCGCTTCCAGTTCACACCGAGGCTGCGGCGTCTCAAGCATGGGGGGCCGGTGCACACTTCGAATTCTGCCGATTCGGCCTCACCAGGAAAGGAATCCGGACCGATCTGGGGCGGAGTGTTCACGCGTTTCAGGGATCTGGACGGCAATTTGTTCTCGCTAGTGAGCTTCGACGAGGTCACGAATGCGGTCGAAGCGCAACGCCGTGCGATCGCTGAGAAGCTCGAATCGGAGCGGCGAGCAGCGCAGGAGCTTGAGATCGCCAAACAAGTACAGTCTCGGCTTTTCCCGCGGACGATGCCGCACCTCGAGACACTCGAATACGCCGGCACATGCCATCAAGCCCGCCAGGTCGGCGGCGATTATTACGATTTTCTCGATCTGGGTGGGGGGCGGGTTGGTCTGGTTATCGGCGACATCTCTGGCAAGGGCATCGCGGCAGCCCTGCTGATGGCCAATCTCCAGGCCAATGTGCGGAGCCAGTGCGCAATCGCGCTCGATCGGCCCGAGCGGCTGCTTTGCGCGGTAAACCAGCTTTTTTGCGAGAACATAACCGACGGCTCCTTCGCAACATTGTTCTTCGCAGAATACGACGATGCGGCCGGCCGTGTGCGCTATGCGAATTGCGGCCATTTGTGCGGGTTGCTTCTTCGCGGGGACAACTCCGTGGAGCGGCTCGACTCCACAGCCACCATCCTGGGCGCATTCAAGAAATGGGACTGTGAGATTGCGGAGACCCAGCTGATGCCGGGGGATACTCTTGCGTTGTACACCGACGGAATCACGGAGCCGTTCAATGCTGCCGGCGAACAGTTTGGAGAGGAGCGACTGGTGACGGCACTATGTCGACACAAGGAGTTGGGCCCGCAGGCCATGCTGACCGCGGTCGTTGACGAAGTTCGGCAATTCAGCCCACAGGAACAGCAGGACGACATCACCCTGATTGTGGGCAAATGCATTGGCAAGGTGCAAAAGGGCTGACGTTGGCAGTTCGGTAGCGCTTTGAAATGCGATTTCTTGCTATCCGGAGCGCGGTCCGATAGCGTCAGAAGAGACCGGGTGCCTCTCCATCCCGGCAACAGAAGAGGCAAGGAACCCAGGGGGGAGAGAGACTTGGCGAATCCCATTGTTACACTGACAACGGACTACGGCACGAGCGACCACTTGGTGGGCGTTCTGAAAGGCGTAATCCTCAAAATCAATCCAGAAGTGCAGATTGTGGACATCACCCACCAGGTGACCCCGTTTGACTTGCTGGACGGCGCACTGGCGATTGCCTCGGCTTATCCCTACTTTCCCCCGCGAACGATTCACGTTGTGGTGGTCGACCCGGGCGTTGGCACGGAACGGCGGCCCCTGCTCGTGAGCGGCCAGAACCAGTATTTTATTGCCCCAGACAACGGCGTGCTTTCGGGGATTTTCGAGAAAGAGCAGAATTTCGTCGTGCGGCATCTGACGAGCGAACACTATTTTCTCCAGCCGGTCAGCAAAACCTTTCACGGACGCGACGTATTTGCCCCGGTGGCGGGCTGGCTTTCGAAGAACTGGCAACCAGGCAGCATGGGCGAAGAGATCACCGATTTCAAACGGTTTGCAATGCCAAGGCCCAAGCAAGGTGACGGGGGAATGAACGGAGTCGTGATGAAGGTCGACTCCTTCGGCAACCTGCTCACCACGTTCCGCG
>JBPYDQ010000075.1:0-2365 GCA_051986135.1 Terriglobales bacterium
GTCGATTATCGGGTGGGCACGGACTCAGACATTTATGTTCGCGGGCTCTATTCGGATTTCAAAAACTACGGTAACCGCTGGGACAACATACTGAAAGATAATACACCCGGCATTCAGCTGCTTAACCCTAGCAACAGCGGTTGTGCGACCAACAGCAGCGGAGTAACAATAGAGCCCTGCACAGGCGCGCCGCAATTCAACACAGAACTTCGAAATCCGGATATTGACACGGGCAGCCTGTCGATTGGAGGCACGCACGACCTGACCTCCACAATGTTTTTGTGGACTGTTGCCGTTGGCCGGTCGTTCTATGGCAACTCGCCTTATTCGGACGCCAACTTCTTTTCCAACCTGCCTAGCAGCCAATGCCAATACGATGCGGGCAACACTGCGAACCCATATCTGCCGCGGTGGAACTCGGCTTGCTTCACGGAGGATTCTTCCACCCCGTCAAATCTCTATTTGAACAATCTCACCAAGGATTTGGGTCCTTCCGAGCAACTGAATTTGCAAGCCGGCGCAGGGATGGCCCGGCGCTATCACCTGGGATCGCATAATTCGACGTTCGAATTTGGCGGAAAATTCCGCAGCGACCATAAGTACGACGAGGCTTACGTTGTGACGTACACTCCGAACTGCCTCGCCTCCACCGGCCCCGCGACGTTTTGCCCCAGCCCCCCACCACTTCTTTCTCAATTTCCCAACCGCCTCAGCAATGCGAACTATTACAACGGCGGGGAATACAATCTTGGTTATAACCCGGAGTTCAACGACGTGTGGAACTACGTCAATGCGAACCCGAATCTGTTCAGCGCAAGCAGCACGCAAGGGATCGACGGCCAAGACTTCGATCTGGTAGAGAGGGTCGGCGCCGGATACCTGATGAATACGGTCGATCTGTCGAGCCGCGCCACTTTGGTTACCGGAGTTCGTTTCGAAGCCACCAGCGACCACGTGACCGATTTCGCCATCAATTCCGATACCCCCGGATGCACCTCCGCAGTCCCTTGCATTGTGCCTGCGAAGAATAATGGGTCCTACCTGGACGTTCTGCCGAGCGCATCGCTGCGCTATTCGATTACGCCCACCGACCTTGTGCGGGTGATCTATGGGCGCGGTATTTCGCGGCCCGACTACCAGGATCTCGCGCAAGCCGAAAGTTGGACCACGGCCGGCAACGGCGCTGACCGGCTACAGGTCAGTCTGGGTAATCCCGGCCTGCAGGCGGAGATCGCCGACGACGTAGATTTGCTCTTCGAGCACTACATGAACCCCTTCGGCGTAATCTCCGCCGGATACTTTTACAAGTACTTGACTAACCCAATCGTGTATACCAATACGCTTACGCCCAACTATCTGCCTCCGGGAGTTCCATCGCAGTACACCGGCTCTTGGCTGGTCACTACGCCGGTTAACGCCGGTCACGCCTGGATTCAGGGATTCGAACTAAATTACATTGAACATTTCAATTTCCTGCCTGGGCCATGGGCCGGGTTGGGGATTTCCGCGAATTACGGATATGCTGATTCCCGCGCTTACGGATTGGCGGGACGTTCAGACCACCCCAGACTGGAACGCACGGCGCCGAACACGTTCAACATCAGTCCAACCTACGACCGAGGTCGCGTTTCGCTTCGCGTGGGTATGTCTTACAATGGTCCGAGCATCTACGGGTACCAGTACACAGACGGGCTGGCAGGCGGGGTCAACGGGCCGCTCAGCGACATTTACTTCTACCCGCATTTCCAGGTGGACGCGCAGGGCAGCATCATTCTGACAAAGGGCTTCACGTTCGTGGCCTACGGGTTGGATCTCAATAACGAGGTCTTCGGGTTCTATCAGGGCAGCCCGCAATACATGATTCAGCGCGAGTATTATCAGCCGACCGTGGCGGTCGGTTTCCGCTGGTCGCCAGCACACGAGAGCAAGTAACGCTCACGGCCGGGCTGTTGACGCTACCCGCAGCGGGACTCTGTTGAGGCGGGGAAAGGCGAGATGAGCCACAAACCGAGAGTCATGGCCGCGATGGGGATTGTTGCCGGCCTGACCTTTCTTGGCACAGCGGTGAGCTATGAACGCGTTCGCGGGGCGCAGGCTCAGTCGCCTGCGCCCACCAACCTGTCCTCTGAACCATCCGGGCCAATATTCACCGTCCCAGATCGGGAGCTGCACACGCCCACTACCGTGATCGCCTATGGCGACATGCGCTTCACCGATCCCTCAAACACCACGGCGACGAACCCGACCGCGCGCAAAGCGCTCGTTCAGCGCATTCTGGAGGAGAAACCCGATGCGATCCTGCTGAACGGCGATGTGCCCTGGCATGGCGGCAATGCCAACGATTACGCCGAATATGGCACCGAAA
>JBPYDQ010000076.1:0-19474 GCA_051986135.1 Terriglobales bacterium
ATTCGGTGACTATACCGCAAGTCGATTTCATTTCCGCCCAGAGGAACTGAACTGGTTGAGCCGTGGTACAGAAGAATCAGAAGACTGTCCGTGTCCAGGGCTGTGGAGTTGGCAATATCGAACTGAGCGCTGCGGTAAGCCGGAACCATCATTCCGCCGGGAATTCACGGCTTCTGCCGTTATCGTGCGGGTAGAGCCGGCAAGGTCTGGCTCACGGACTAGGTTGGTTCGTCGAAAAAGGGGGTGGAGAACCGGCGGTGCGCTAGGAAGGCGAGGGGCAGGCTGAAGGACTTTTATCACCCGCTATGTGGATAACAAGCCACCACTGGTGGTGTGGCCAAACGGAAAGGCGACCAAGCCACGTTGATCGCCGAGCATGTGGCAGAAATGTATATTTCGGCACCCAGCACTAGTATGCTTACGGGTTAACCCGCTACTCGGTTCATAGCTGTCAGGCCGGGCGAGTACCGCGCATCATCGACATCGGTCCGCCCAGGAGTTCGTGATGAAAAAATTGGCTTCAATTCTTCTTCTCCTGCTCTCACCTGCCGCCGCCCAGGAATCGTACGAGCAACTGCTGCACCACTGGGATTATGACAAAAGCGCACCACTCGATTTGAAGCAGCTCAGTGTGCGGGAGCGCGAGGGCGTAACCATCTATGAGATCTCGTACTCGGCCCCGGTGGGAGACCGGAGCACACTGATCGGGCCGAACGGAGGTCTGGTGACGGCGTCGCTGATTGTTCCTCCCGGAAAGGGACCGTTTCCGGCGGTGATTTATGGGCACTGGTGCATGCCCGGATCGGAGAAGATGAACCGAACCGAGTTTCTCGACGAGGCTCTGATGCTGGCGCACTCGGGGGTAATCTCCCTGTTGCCCGACCACGTCATAGTTCATGCGGGCTTTGTAGAAGACAAGTCGCCGACCAGCGACCAGCAGATCGCAGTGGAGGTTCAACAGGATGTAAATCTTCGACGAGGCGCGGATTTACTTTTCACCCGCAAGGATGTCGATACCATGCGGCTGGCCTACGTGGGTCATAGCTGCGATGCAACGGCTGGAGGATTTCTGAGCGGAATCGATAAACGGTATAGGGCATTCGTACTTATGGCCGGCAATCTTTCCGACGAGGCTGATCGGAAGACGAAGGTCTACCAGGATTACCGGCAGAAGGTCGGGCCAGAAAAACTCGACGCTTTCGTCGCCAAGTATTCCTGGATAGATGCAGGCAAGTATGTGTCACATGCTGCGCCGGCGAGTGTCCTCTTGCAGCACGCGATGGATGAGCCCTTCGTCAGTCCCCGTCTGGCGAGGCAATACTTTCGCGTAGTCAGTAAGCCAAAGAAATTCAAACTCTATAAGGCGCCGCATGCTCTGAATGCCGAGGCCACCCGCGACCGCATAGCTTTCCTGGCTGAGCAACTTGCCTTCAAGCCGCCGGAGACCGCCACTGTGGCCCGCCTTCCAGAGCTGGTGCAACCGCCGTGGCCGAAACCATCTCCGTAAAAGCTGTTAGCTCGACGTGCTCCCGACCTTCCGTGTGCTTCCCGCCGAAGCCATGGCAGACGCCGTTTGTCGCATGACCTGGAGAAAAGCACGGGCTTCGCGGCCCAGCGGCCGCCGGCGTGGATGGATGACATCGAGACTGCGGCCGAGGGGCTCGGCATCAACGATCTTCACCACCCTGAGACGGGTGGAGCGAATCTCGCGCAGCATGGCGAGTTGCGGGAGAAAGGCGAGCCCCAGCCCGCGCTCGACCATTCTTTTTGCGGTTTCGATCGAATCCACCTCGTAGGCGACGTTGGGCACGAGTCCGGCCCGGCGAAAGAGCCCCGAAGTAAGAGTCCAGTCACTCGAGCCCCGTTCGTAGAAGATAAGGGGCCAGGTGGCTACCTGGTTCAAGAGCGCATGGCGCCAGGGTAGCGGTCGGTGCTTCCTATCGACAACTAGCAGGAGTGGGTCATCGCGCAAGCTGAAGGTTTCCACCTCGGGGTGCTGCAACGAGCGCGCCAGACCGATTTCTGCCTCCCCGCCTAACACCATCTCCAGAACCGCCTTGGAATGGCCAGAGCGGATATTGATCTGGACCTTGGGATAAGCATGCCGAAAACGCTTCAATACGTCGGGCAGGAAATAAACAGAGATGGACAGAGCCGAGGCAATCTGCAAAGGGCCTGCACTCCCGGCACGCTGCTCGTGCACGGCCTGGCGGGCCAAGGAGGCGGTTTTCAGCAGCTGCTCCGCGAAAGGCTGGAGGGTCTTTCCGGCATCAGACAGAGTCAGGCCGGAGCGAGAGCGCGCAAATAGCTTCACGCCCAGCGATTCCTCCAACGCCTTGATGCGCGCGCTGACCGCCGGCTGGCTTACCCGCAGGGCATCCGCCGCACGATGGAATCCGCCGAAGGTCGAGACCGCCAGAAAGGTTTCGATTTGATCGATTTCCATTCCTGCGTTTCCTCCCATGGAATGGCCGTCTTGGCCCATCCCCTCAATTGATCACGCGGCTCAAGCGATGCCAGTTCTCGCCATAAGTTTGCTTATTATAAGTACAAGGCATGATAAATAAGTTTTATCAAGGTGATAGAAAGGTTGCGTTTGACCGAGAGCAGGAGCTGCACCAGAATTTCCACCTGAGGATGGCAGGCAGTACTCGACCTACTCTGGGGCAGGCTCCATCCCAGCGCCGGGCGCAATTCGGAGGTGAAAGAATGGCCGTCTCGAATGCCGTCTCGAATATGTTTGCCGGTTCGCGAGGCGGGTTCCATCGGAATACTCCGCCTGGCGGCTTCGATGTAAAACGCGATCTGCCTCAGGGTTTTGCCAACTTCTTCCAGAATTTGCACCAGCGTTTCGCGCCCTGGCAGGAAGAGTTGATGGGCGAGCGCGAGCGGGTGCTGGCAGAGTCCCTGGAGGGAAATAAGCCCACGCACTGCTATCCTCGCGAGGCGTTACGCAATGGGTGGCGAATCGAGCTGCCCCCCTGGTGCCAGGACCAACGCAACCAGATGACCGGGCCCGCCGACGACGCGGAACTGGTTGTCAAGATGCTCAATTCGGGCGCGCCCGGCGTGATGCTCGACCTGGAAGACTCGACGGTGAATCAGTGGGATCACCAGCGTCTGGCGGTCGAAAACATTCTCGCCGCGCTGCGCGGCACATTGACGTACTTCGACAAAAAGCGCGACAAACGGGTTGGCATCGGGCCCAGCCAAAGTGTCATTTGGATTCGTCCGCGTGGACTGCACATTCATCAAGACGGAGTTGCCGGTCAGCAAGTCACATCTGCATCGTTATTCGATGTGGCGCTGATCGCCTATCAGGTCGATCCGGCCGAGCTCAAGCATCCCCTTGCTTTCTACATTCCGAAATCCGAGTCGGCGGAGGAAGCCCTGTGGTGGCGCGATCTATTTCAGGCTATCGCCAAGGCACGGGGCTGGCGGCGCGACTACATCAAGTCGATGGCCCTGGTGGAATCGCATCCGCTGGCTTTTCAAATGGAGGAATTCCTCTATAACTTGCGGGACCACATTGTGGGCTTGAATCTGGGCCGCTGGGATTACATGGCCAGCCTCATCCATTTCAATCTGAGCGATCCAGAGTGGGTGTTGCCCGACCGCAATACCATCCCCTACAACGTGCCTTTTTTTCAAAACCTGCGCGAATTGATGCCGGAGATCTGCCACAAGCGAGGCGTGCTGGCGATCGGGGGAATGACAGCGTTATATCCCAGCCGCGAGGAGGCAGAGCTCAATACGCGCGCCCTCGAGGTACTGGCGAAGGATAAGAAGAATGAGGCTGATTGCCTGATGGACGGAGCCTGGACGGGGCATCCTGATCAGAACCAGATCGCTCTCGAACAATTTCCTGATCCGAATCAACTCCAGCAGCGCCGGCCATACGCCGAGAGATATCCCGACCTGCGTCCAGTCCCGCGCGATGCGGGCCAGTGTACCTTAGCGGGAACCCGCGCCGCCGTGCGAACCGTGATCCGCTACCGCAATGGCGTGCTCAATGGAAAGGGTGCCAGCCTGCTCGACGGCTACATGGAAGATCTCGCGACCGATCGCATTTACCGTCTGATGATTGCGCAACGCATGCGCCACAACGGGCATGCGCCGGTTTTCGATCAGGGGGGAAACACCCTGGTGCACACGCCTGCGGTGATTACCAAGATTTTTGATGAAGAGCTGGAAAAGTTGTTGGCCAATCCCGGCAAAGAACTAGGCACGCCCACGACTTTCGCCGAAGCTCGCCGTATTTCACAAGCCATGATCGTGAACGGAGAAATCAACCCATTCTGACCGCTGTTTGCCGGCCGGGCTCAGGCCCGGAACGAAAGGACAATTAACGTGGCCACCAAGGAAAAAACTCTTCTCCCCAATCGCTGGAACGGAATCACGCGGCCCTACACCAGGGAAGACGTCGAACGTCTGCGCGGATCGATTCACATCGAGTACACGCTGGCGCGACGCGGCGCTGAACGACTGTGGGAGATGCTGCACACGGAACCGTACGTGGCTGCGCTCGGCGCCCTGACCGGAAATCAGGCGGTACAACAGGTCAAGGCGGGTCTAGGAGCTATCTATGTCAGCGGCTGGCAGGTGGCTGCCGATCTGAATGATGCCGGGCAGATGTATCCGGATCAAAGCCTCTATCCCGCCGACAGCGTGCCCAATATGGTACGGCGAATTAATCAGGCGCTGATGCGGGCCGATCAGATCCATCATTCCGAAGGCAGGGACGGAATTGACTGGTTTGCCCCCCTGGTTGCCGACGCCGAGGCGGGCTTTGGCGGCAACCTCAATGCTTTCGAATTGATGAAAGCTATGATCGAAGCGGGCGCGGCCTGCGTACATTTTGAAGATCAGCTTTCTTCGGCGAAAAAGTGTGGCCACTTAGGAGGGAAGGTGCTTGTCCCGACAGCCGAAGCAATACAAAAGTTGGTGGCAGCGCGCTTGGCTGCCGACATTATGGGCGTGCCGACGCTGATTATGGCCCGCACCGACGCCAACAGCGCGCACCTCGTCACCAGCGATATCGATCCGTGCGACCACCCATTCCTTGCGGGAGACCGCACCCGGGAGGGGTTTTTCTGCATTCGCAGCGGCATTGAGTCCGCGATTGCCCGCGCCATTTCCTACGCGCCATACGCCGACTTGATCTGGTGCGAGACTTCTGAACCCGATCTCGACGAGGCGCGACGGTTTGCCGAGGCGGTCAATGCCGCCTACCCGGGCAAGTTGCTGGCCTATAACTGCTCGCCCTCCTTTAACTGGAAAAAGAAGCTCGACGAGGCAACCATCGCGCGCTTCCAGAAAGAGTTGGCGGCTATGGGCTACAAGTTCCAGTTCGTCACGCTGGCCGGATTCCATTCCCTGAACCTAGCGATGTTTGAACTGGCGCGCAAGTATCGCGCCCGAGGGATGACGGCCTACTCGAACATGCAGGAAAAGGAATTTGCCAGCGAGCGCGAGTCGGGATATGAGGCAGTGAAGCATCAGCGTTTTGTGGGAACTGGCTACTTCGACCAGGTCACCCAGGTCATTGCCGGTGGAGCTTCGTCTATCACAGCTCTGGCAGGGTCTACCGAGGCGGAGCAGTTCACAGCGTCGCGTCACCAACCGGAGCAGCGCATGGCTGCCGATTAGCGGGTACAAAACCGATCGCGCCGACACTGGCAACCCCGCAGGCTCTCTCGCCCCTTTCAGCCTTGCTCGATTATCGTTTGCGCGCCGCGCGGAGTTTTGGAAGGGCCACGCGCAGATAGGGGCGCAGCCTCTCGAGCGCGGCTTCGACGCTGATCCCGTACCTGGCTCTGAGCGCATCCGGTTTGCCATGCTCGATGAACCGGTCGGGCCAGCCGATACGCACCACAGGAGTATTCAGCGACAAGTTGTTCAGCTCTTCCAGTACCGCACTGCCGAAGCCGCCTTTCAAAACGTGGTCCTCCAGGGTGAGGATTACCTCCACCTGGCGGGCATAAAACTCAAGCATTTCGATATCGATGGGCTTGGTAAATCGCGCATTCACCACCGCCGCAGGGACGCCCTCTTCGTCCAGCTGGCACGCAATCTCCCGCCCCATCGGCACTAAGTTGCCCAGCGCGAAGATCAGAACTTGAGGATTTTCGCGGTGTGACAACAGCTCGGACTTTCCGATGGGCAGCACCTTCGGCTTCTCCTTTGCCAGAACGCCGAGCCCGGCACCGCGGGGATAACGGATCGCGACGGGCCCAGGGTGGTCGAGCGCCGTGAACAGCATATCGACAAATTCATCTTCATCCTTCGGCACCATATGCACGATGTTGGGGATGCCGCGCAGGTAACTTATGTCGAACAAACCGTGATGCGTGGGACCATCGTCGCCCGACAGACTGCCACGATCCAAGCAGAAAACCACGGGCAGGTTCTGCAGACAGACGTCGTGTACCACGGGATCGAAGGCACGTTGCAAGAAGGTGGAATAGATGGCGCAGAAAGGTTTGAAGCCTTTCGCTGCCAAGCCTGCCGCGAACAGGACGGCATGCTCTTCGGCGATGCCAACGTCGAAATACTTGTCTGGATGCTTGGGTTGGAAGCGGTCCAGGCCTGTTCCGTTCGGCATGGCGGCGGTGATGGCCACTACTTTGTCATTCATGTCCGCCAGCTTTACCAGGGTGTCGGCAAAAACCTCCGAATAGGTCCGCTGCCCCAAGGGCTTGGTCTCGCCGGTTTCCGGATCGTACGGGCCCAAGCCATGGAACTTCTTCTTCTTCTCCAGGGCCGGCCGAAAGCCCTTCCCTTTTTGCGTGAGAACGTGCAGCAGCACCGGTCGGTCCTGGGTCTTAAGAAACTCAAAAGTCTTGATCAGCGTGGCCACATCGTGACCGTCGATCGGGCCGTAGTAGCGCAGGCCGAGTTCCTCGAAGATCACGCTCGGCCAGAACATGCCTTTGACACCCTCCTCGGCTTTTCGCGCCATGCGCAGGGCAACTCTTCCCCCAACTCTTTCGACGAACCTGGCGGCACGATCATGCAGGAAATCGTACTTCGGGTGAGTGACGATCTTGTTCAGGTAGTTGGCAATAGCACCCACGTTCTTGTCGATCGACCATTCATTGTCGTTCAGCACCACCAGCAGGCGGCGGGTGTGATGGGCGATGTTGTTGAGCGCTTCGTAGGTAATGCCACAGGTAAAGGCGGCATCGCCGGCCACCGCGACCACGTGCTCGTTGCCGCCCATCCTGTCCCGTGCCACGGCCATCCCCAAGGCTGCCGACAGAGCGGTCCCGGCATGACCGGCGCCGTATGAGTCATGCTCACTTTCCGTGCGCAGCATGAATCCGCTCAGACCACGCGGGGTGCGGATGGTGTGAAATTGCTCGCGGCGTCCGGTAAGCAGCTTGTGCACATAGGCCTGATGGCTGACGTCAAACAGGAAATGATCCTGGGGAGTGTGGAATACGTAATGTAGGGCAATCGTAAGCTCCACCATGCCGAGATTAGGGCCGAGGTGTCCGCCCGTCTTGGACAGAACGGTTATGAGCTCCTCGCGGATTTCCCCTGCCAGCTGCTCCATTTCAGCAATCGAGAGCCGCTTTACATCGCTGGGCGAATTGATGGTTTCCAGTATCTGGGACATAGAGGCCGTTTAATTAATTATATGCAGCAGAGACACTGGGCAGTTGCACGGCATCTCGCCCAGCAATGCCTTTACCGTTTCTCGAGGACAAACAACTCAAGACAGGAGAGTTACGGCTCTTGGTTCGGCACCGAGCAGCTCGAAAAAGTGCGAAAAACCATGTGTGGCCTGGATTGACGCCGACGAGGGGCAAATCGAAATCCGCAGGCTATGAGGGCATTGTCCTTGGCGCCTGTTTGCCGGTGGAGCGATGGTTCTTGGGCAGAACGACTACCATGCGACGCCCTCCCTGACCCTCGCTCTCAGTGTAGAGATCTTGATGGTCGCGCAACGCCAGGTGGACGATGCGGCGTTCGCGCGACGACATAGGGGCAAAGCGGTAAGGAGTGCCGGTTTTGCGGACACGCTCGGCAGCAACGTTGGCGGCAATGCGCAATTCTTCCAGACGCATGGCTCGGTGATTCATGCAGTCGAAGCACACCTTCTCGTGCTCGTTGCCCGGCAGACGCAGCATTTCGATTGCCAGCAATTCGATCGAGCGCAGCAGCTCGGCGCCGCGCTCCAGGAGCAGGCCGCTGTCGGGCCCTGAAAATTCGACAAGGATCTCGGGTTTCTCCCAGTCGCGATCCTGCGCCATGGGAGGATCGACCGAGATACGATATTTCAGCCGAAGGCCGGCGTTGGCCACGATCCCGCGGAGGAGTTCGTTGATTTGCTTGGCGGCGGCGATCTTGTCAGCAATAGCCACTGGCTTCTAGCTCCTAAGTTTGAAACATGCGGTAATGCGAAGATGTGAAAGCATCCACCGTCAAGGTCGATGTGGCTCTCGGCCGCTGGCAGCCAGCAGCTCAAATCTATTTCATTTCTTCGCTTTTCTTGCTCGCTTCTCCATCATCTCTCGCATCTCCCGCCCCAGCGAGCTGCGATTCATCATCACCTGCTGAGCAATGCCGAGCAACTGACTGACGGACCAATATAAATTCAAGCCCGCCGCCAAGTTCCAGCTGATCACGCCCAGCATGACGGGCATCATGAAATTCATCATCTTCTGCTGGGCCGGGTCCATGCCCGCCTGCGGAGTCATGCGCTGTGTCAGGAACATGGTGATGATAATGCCAATCGGCAAAAGCTTCCACGGATCGGGCGCCGACAAATCATGAATCCAAAGCCAATGGGCATGGCGCAAATCGATGGCCACCCCCAGCATGCGGTAGTAAGCAAACAGGAATGGCATCTGGATCAGCATAGGCAGACATCCGCCCACCGGATTGACACCCTCTTGCTTATACAGCGCGGAAATCTCCTGTTGCATCTCCTGCTTGCGCGGATCGCGCATGCTGTACTTCTTGTACTTTTCCTGGATGGATTTGATTTGTGGCGCCACCTTTTGCATCTTCAGCATCGACTTCATGGACGAGATGCGCAGCGGAAACAGCGCCATGGTGATGATCAAGGTCTGCAAAATGATGGCCCATCCCCAATTCCCGAGGAAGGCTTCCATCCATTTCAGCCATAGGAACAGCGGGCGTGAGAGAACCCCGAACCAGCCGAAGTCGACCAAGCTGCGGAGATCTGGATGATCATTCTGGATGGTGGAAACATTCACCGACTCCAGCACGGGAAGAGACTTCGGACCGACAAACAGGCGTTGCTCGCTGGCTCCCTGAAGATTGCCCACCGCGGCACCGAGCACCTCCGCCTTGTAGGTGTCCTGCGGGTTGTGCTTGTCTTTGGGTACATCGATCTGGTTGCGCAGGGTGACCATCACTGCCGATGATGGATCATTGGGGATGAAGACCGCGGCGAAGTACTGGTCGGCAACGCCGGCCCAATTGAAGGGGCCGTGAATCGTTCCGCCACTGGAAACTTTCTTGAGTGCCAGACGCTCGACCTTCTCGTTGTATTGACTCACGATCAAGCTGGCTAAGTAGCCCGAGGGGCTGGTCTGGTCGCCCAGGCCCGCCGGCCACATGGGCAGGGCCGGGACATCGGCGCCTTTATTGCGAACCGAGGTGTCGACATCGACCAGGTAGCTATGGTCGAAGCGGAACTTCTTAATCACTACCAGGTCCGAATCGGCGTATTCGAACGTGAGTTCCTGAGGAGCCCGCTTCAGGCCTGTGGTCGAGGGCTGGTAGAGAACCGAATTCAGCTTCGCGCGCAGCGCTTCGTCGTAGGTGAAAAGCGAGAGTGGCTGACCGAATTTCCCGGCGGCAGCCTGGTTCACCAGCTCCAGTGGTTTTCCCTGGTCGTCGCTGAACTTCTTGAGAATCCAGGACTTGACTTGGGCGCCGCGGTTGGTGAAGACGATCTTGTAAAGATCGTTCTCGATGACGGTTTCCGTTTCCGCAGTCGCTTGTTTGACGGCCCCGGAAGGTGCGAACTGAGCCGCTGCTTGCGGGGACGGTGAAGGAGCGGCCAGCGGCGGATTGGCCACCGTCGTCTGTGGCTTTTTCTCCTCCTGAGCAGGTTGGGTAGAAAACTTCTTCAGGATCGGTTGAAAGAGAATAATAGCCAGGAAGGTGAGCGCAAATACCAGAAGCAGCCGGCGCTCCATGCCGGGCTCTTGTTGGGGATTGTGATATTCGGCCAAAGTGTAGGTTTCAGCTCTCCTGTTTCATTGATCTTATCGAAGTCACCAGCTCAGGGCTTGCGCTCTGGACGAAATCCTTCCCCAGCTGCGCGGTCGACCGGTACCATCATGGGATGCCTGCTGAATCCTGTCGGACGCCTTGCCGAGCTCCCCCGACCCTAGTCACCGGATCGAATCCGCCCTTAACGAAGGGGTGACAACGCAGCAGGCGCCATGCCGCCATCCACAGGCCGCGCCCTACGCCGTAGCGGTCGACAGCTTCCATCGCGTACTCGGAGCAGCTCGGCACATAGCGGCAGGCCGGCGGCAGCAACGGTGAGAGTACCCACTTGTAAGCTCGCAAGGCGAACAGCACTATCCATTTGAGCAGCTGGTTCATACCATCATGCTTTCTGCTGAATGATCTGAAATGCGCGGCCCACCTCTTCAAGCAGAGCCTCAAAGTCTGTCTTCAGCAGAGACTTCTTCGGGTTGATCACAATGTCTACCGGCACCGCGGCCGGAATTCGCGCCATGCGAACTGCCTCTCTTAGACGACGCTTCATGCGGTTACGATCCACGGCTCCCCCCAGCGCGCGACTCACGGTATATCCGATGCGAGCACAGTTGCCGCTCTCACGCCGCAAGTAGAACACCGTGATATGCTTCGAGAAAAGACGCCGACCCTTTTCATACACGCGTTCAAAATCAGCGTGGCGAACGAGCCGCATACTGCGGGGGTACCGCCTGCGGGCCCTGGGATCGGGGGTCTCTCCCTTACATTCGACAGCGCTCACCAACATCACCATGCAAAGCTCAGGGAGCGAAGTTTCTGAACCGGAATGGGAAATCCTAAGACTACTCGCGGAAACCGGGCTTCACTGAAACCCGCCTGCGACCCTTGGCGCGCCGGCGTGAGATCACTGCCCGGCCGCTCTTCGTCTTCATACGGGTACGAAATCCGTGCGTCTTCGAGCGGCGACGCCGATTGGGCTGGAATGTGCGCTTGGGCATGAAAAAGACGTGCTCCTCATCAAAATACGAACGAACAGAAAGTATAAATGAGGGCAGAGCGAAGCGGCAAACCGGCAACCACCAAGCGCAAGCTCCTCGTCAGTGTTCCGCAAAACCGGATCTCGAATCGCTCGTATGCGCCCTCGCGTTCTCTTCGTGGCTCACAAATTCAGAATTCGCTTGCCCGCTTTTCGACTGCTCAAGCCGATCAGCAATCGAGGAGAAACGCGCAATGGCGCGCCCCAGGCCGAGTTTCGTCACACTCAACGACCAGGGAGAGCAGCTGGAACATTCCCAGCTAACTTGCACCAGCTCCGCTGCAGTTATAACTTCGCTACTTGACAGACACTCAAAGGCGAGTTCTGAATAGGATTTCATGCGAAACTTTTGTCGAGAAGATTTCCGCACACGGCAAACTTTTATGCTAGTATGCCGCTCTGTCCTTACATTGTTTCTTCTGCAATTCTCGAAAAAGGTTTTTCAGATTCGCAATACACAAAAAGGGGCGTAGCGGCAGGCGCTGCAGCGCAATGGATCTTATGTCAGTTCCCAGTTTAAGTATTACTCCTAATCCCTGGATACGGATTCTCGACGCGCTCGAAAAAAAGATCAATCGGCACTCCTACGACACCTGGCTGAAACCCACCCGCTACAGCCATGCTAACGGCAACACTCTGTTCATCAGAGTACCCACGGCGGAATTTCGTCACGTGGGTGACAAATATGCCGATCTGATTCAGGAAGCCATTGACAATCTCGGCTTGGACTACCAGGACGTACAGTTTGTCACGCCCGATGATGATCCGGCGGCGACGCCCATCCGGCATGACGGTGGTCTGTCTCCTCAAACCGCTGCCGTGACGCCGATTACGACTGCTGGTCCGGTCTCTCAGGCGCGCTTTGATTGGGATGGCGCCGCGCAACTGAATCCGCGTTACACCTTTGACGCGTTCGTGATCGGCAATGGTAATCAGTTTGCCCACGCAGCCTGCCAGGCGGTTGCCGAGCGCCCGTCCAAGGCCTACAACCCGCTGTTTTTGTACGGTGGTGTGGGCATGGGCAAGACCCATCTGATGCAAGCCATCGGGCACGAGATCAAGCGGCGGCAACCGCAGTCTTCCATCTGCTACGTCTCCAGTGAGAAGTTCACCAATGAAATGATTAACTCGTTGCGCTATGACAAAATGACCAGCTTCCGCGACAAGTTCCGTAATGTGGACGTGCTTTTGGTGGACGATATCCAGTTCTTGGCGCAGAAGGAACGAACGCAGGAAGAGTTCTTCCACACTTTCAATGCGCTGCACGAGTCGATGAAGCAGATTGTTATCGCCAGTGATCGTCCTCCCAAGGAGTTGGCCGAAATCGAAGATCGTTTGCGCAGCCGTTTCGAATGGGGATTGATTGCGGACATTCAGCCACCAGACTTGGAGACCAAGGTTGCCATTCTGCAGAAAAAAGCTGAGCAGGAGAAGGTTACCCTTCCCACCGACGTTGCCCTGTACATCGCTTCCAATATTCGGTCCAACGTGCGGGAACTGGAAGGCGCACTGATTCGCTTGGTGGCGCACTCTTCGCTGATTGGTACGAATATCACGCTGCCCTATGCGCAGCAGGTGCTCAAAAACTTCATTGACTCGCAGCAGCGGAAAGTCACGATTGAGGCGATCCAGAAGGCGGTGGCTGAGCAGTTCGGGCTTAGAATGGTCGAGATTAAGGCCAAGAACAACTCACGAGCAATTGTGTACCCACGCCAAATCGCGATGTATCTGGCCAAACACCTGACCGAGGCGTCGCTTCCGGAAATTGGGCGGCAGTTTGGCGGCAAGCACCACACCACCGTGCTGCACTCGGTTGAGAAGATTGACGAAGCGCGGAAGTCCGACAAGGATTTGAACAGGCTGGTCAATAAACTGACCGAACAACTCGGCGGATGAAACCTGGGTCTCAACCAGTTTTCCACTTCTGTACCTAGTCTTCCTCTTCACCCGCTGTGCACCACTTGTGGAACCTGTGTAGAAGCCAGGTAGCTACTCTGGAAGCGGCTGGAATTTACCACCTCCTCCGGCGTTGACCGGACCGGTTTTAGAAAACTTCTCCGCCGGCAAGGCACGGATGACACGAAAGATGGGTGAGATTTCCACTTTTCCTTAGTGTCTACGGTTACTGCTGGTTTTATAGGTTTTTATTTTGATATAAGTGAAGTATTCAAAGTAGCGCTGGCGCCAGGGGGATCCTTCTATGCCGGTCGAAGCTATCGCCACTCCCGCAGGAACCACCACCATGGAGATCACAGTCAGCAAGTTCGAACTGCTTCGCGAACTTACCGCCACTCAGGGAGTGGTCGAACGCAAGACCACTATCCCGATCCTCTCAAATTACTTGTTTGAAGCCGCGGGTGACAAATTGTCGCTGACGGCAACGGATCTGGACCTCAGTTTACGAACGGCCTGCCCCGCCAGGGTGAAGAAAGAAGGGTCGTGCACTATCCCGGCGCGCAAACTGCATGACTATGTGAAGCTGCTTCCGGACGCCGATATCACCATCAAATTGCTCGAGAACCACTGGGTCAGCATTCGCTGTGGACGCTCGAATACCAGGATGTTCGGCATGGCGCGGTCCAATTTCCCGAGTCTGCCGCAATTTCCTACCGCCGGCGCGGTCAAGATTCCATCGGCCGTGTTGCGGGCCATGATTGCCAAGACCACTTTTGCCATCGCCAATGAGGAGTCGCGCTATACCTTGAACGGAGCGCTGATGGTCCTGAAACAGGAGTCGATCACCCTGGTTGCCACCGATGGACACCGACTGGCTCACATCGAGCGGTCGGGAGAGAAGTTTGCAGGTGTTACCGGCGAGATGAAGACGCTCATCCCTAAGAAAGCAATGGATGAAATCAGGAGCCTGCTGGATGCCAGCGATGTCGAGAGCGTGGAATTTGCCAAAGACGAGTCGACGCTGTATTTCCGCATCGGCGCGCGGCTGCTGACCTCGCGTCAGTTGACTGGACAATTCCCCAACTACGAAGCGGTGTTGCCGAAGGATAACAACAAATCGATAGTGGTGAACTGTGAGGAGTTGACCGGAGCAATCCAGCGCGTGGCGCAGTTTGCCGACGAGCGCTCCCGCGCCGTGCGGGTGCGCATCGACCAGGGCGAGCTGAAGATTTCAGCCTCCTCCACGGAAACGGGTGAATCGGAAGACTCGCTCGAAACCAACTACAACGGTGAGACGATCACCATCGGTTTTAATGCTCAGTACCTGCTGGATTTCCTGAAAGCTGCCGGGTCGAACGAAGTCCGCTTGGAGTTCAAAGACGCGCAGTCGGCCGGCCAGCTTCGTCCGGAAGAAGGGGACGACTACAAGTACCGCTATGTGGTAATGCCCATGAGGATCTGAGACGGCGTTGCAGCGCTGATAAGGACGTTTTCTAACCATCTTTTGTGCAAGGTACAGCCTCGAAAGCTTTATGAAATCCCAGTGGCTGTTTACACTCGCGACCATTTTGCTATTCGCAGGCGTCATTTCCCTCATCATCTCTTGGAAGGGCACGATGAGCGTCACGGGAGCTTTCCCCACCAGTTCGAGTTCAGTACAGCTCACCGGGTCGGCCAACGGGGGGTGGGCGGTCGTCGGGCTCTTCGGTTTTTTGGGTGGGCTGGTGCTGCTCGTGATCTCGGTCGTGCGCGCCATCATCGAGCCGTTTCACAGTAGAGGGACGCCGCCGCCCGCGCAACCGGAGTCCAATTCCCGGAGCACGAGTACCCCGCCGAGCTTCTAGAAATCAGAGTAGCCGTCTTGGCCATTTCGTCGGGCGTATAGTCCGAGACTCTGCCGGCACGGGACGCGAAAGCGTGTAGCTCGAATCCGGTCCCGAGGGACGTGGGTTTTGCGGCCAGTCTTCCCAGAGGAGTCGAAAAAAGGAGGGCGCGACGGAGTCGCGCCCCTGAGGCCGGTAGCCGAGAGGGTTACTGAATCAGTGTTCCGCTGCCGTTGCCATTTTCCTCGTCCAGGGGGATTTCGACGACAGCGGCGACGCGGTCGCCCGGCTCCAGTTGCAACAAGCGAACGCCTTGGGCCGCTCGGCCCGATTCGCGGATCGTGCTCGAATCCATGCGGATGATCTTGCCGTAGTGGCTGATCAGCATGACCTCAGACTCTTCGGTGACCTGCGCGATTCCGACTACTTTGCCGTTACGCTCGGTTGTCTTGACGTTGATTACACCTGAACCGCCTCGGCCCTGGAGACGGTATTCGTCAGCCGGGGTGCGCTTGCCGAAACCGTTCTCGGTAACGGAAAGAATCAGAGATCCCTTCACCGGGATGGTCTCGTCGGTCGCGGTGGCTTCCACGCCGGCCTTAGCCTTGGCTTTCTCGGCCTCGGCTTCAGCTTTTTTGGCATCCTTGGGAGTGGTGGCCATCCCAACGATATAGTCACCCTGGTCGAGATTCATGCCGCGGACACCGTAGGCCGGCCGGCCCATCGAGCGAACATCGTTCTCATCGAAGCGGATGGCTTGGCCATCATGAGAGGCCAGAAACACGATCTGGTTCCCGTCCGTAAGGGTGGTGCCCACCAACTCATCGTCCTTCTCGATGCCGATTGCGATGATGCCGCGCGCCATCACATTCGAGAAGTCCTTCAGCGCGGTCTTTTTGACCGTACCGATGCGGGTGGCGAAGAAGATGAACTTCCCTTCTTCTTCCAGGTCGCGAACGGCCAGCATGGTGCGAACCGTCTCGCCGGGTTGCAGCGCGACCAGGTTGCCGACGTGCTTGCCTTTGCCAGCTGCGCCGACGTCGGGAATCTCATAAACTTTCAGCCAGTAGACGCGTCCGCTGTTGGTGAAGACGAGAATGTAGGCGTGGGTTGAGGCGATGAACAGGTGTTCGACAAAATCCTCATCCCGCGTCTTCATGCCGGTTCGGCCGGTGCCGCCACGGCGCTGCATGCGATAGGTGGAGATCGGCGTGCGCTTGAGGTAGCCTGAGTGGCTGACGGTGACCGCCACTTGCTCGTCGGCAATCAGGTCTTCCAGCTTGATCTCGGCGGCTTCGTCTTCGATCACAGTGCGGCGCGCGTCGCCGTACTGCTTCTTCACCTCTTCGAGCTCTTTCACGATTACGCCGCGCAGCTTTTTGTCCGAAGCGAGGATCGATTCAAACTCGGCGATATTCTCCCGCACCTGCCGCAACTCGTTCATGATTTCGTCAATCGAGAGACGAGTCAGACGGTAGAGTTGCAGTTCGAGAATGGCGTCGGCCTGCTTAGTGGTGAACGGCCTTTCCGGATCGAGCTTGGGTGAGAGGCCGCTGGTGTTGATGTCAATTTTCTTACCAGCGAAATAGGCGACCAAGTTGTCGCGGGCATCGGCACGGTTGGCGCTGCCACGAATGATGGCGATCACACTGTCGAGATGATCCAGCGCAATCTTGTAGCCTTCGAGGATGTGCTCGCGTTCCTTGGCCCGGTCCAACAGGAATGCGGTGCGGCGGCGCACTACATCCAGACGGTGGTCGATGAAATACTGGATAGCCTGCTTCAGGCCCATTTCCTTTGGCTGGCCATTGACCACAGCCAGGAAAATCATGCTGAAGCTTTCCTGCATGGAAGTGTGCTTGAACAGCTGATTGAGAACGATCTGGGGCTCGCCACCGCGCTTCAGTTCCAGCACAATGCGCATGCCTTCACGATCGCTCTCATCGCGAATATCGGAGATGTCTTCGATGTGCTTGTTATTGACCAGGTCGGCGATGCGCTCGATCAAGCGTGCCTTGTTCACCTGATAAGGAATTTCAGTGACCACGATCGCCTGCTTGTCCTTGGAGAGGTTTTCAATAGCCGCCTTGGCGCGCATCATGAAGCGCCCCCGGCCGGTTTTGTAGGCCTCGGCGATTCCTGATTTGCCGTGAATGATGCCGTATGTGGGGAAGTCGGGGCCCTGTACGTGCTTCATTAGGTCAGCCAGCCCGGCGCCGGGATTGTTGATGAGGGTAATCGTGGCATCGACGATCTCGGTCAAATTGTGGGGCGGAATGTTGGTCGCCATACCGACGGCGATTCCGTTGGAACCATTGACCAGGAGGTTGGGAACCTTAGTAGGGAGCACGAGCGGCTCCATCGTGGATTCGTCGAAGTTGGCGACGAAGTCGACCGTATCCTTGTCGATGTCGGCAAGCAGGTCTTCAGCCATTGCCGTCATGCGACACTCGGTATAGCGGTAGGCTGCGGCAGGATCGCCGTCGACCGAGCCGAAGTTTCCTTGCCCATCCACAAGCCGGTAACGCATGGAGAATGGCTGCGCCATACGAACCAGCGCGTCGTAAAGGGCCATGTCGCCGTGCGGATGATACTTGCCGAGGCATTCGCCGACCACTTTGGCGCACTTCACGTGCTTGCGGTTGTGCAGGATGCCCATGTCGTGCATGGCGTAGAGAATGCGGCGATGCACCGGCTTGAGGCCGTCGCGGATGTCGGGCAATGCGCGGCCGATGATGACCGACATGGAATAGTCGAGATACGAGCGCCGCATCTCCTCTTCAATGTTGATAGGCTGAATGTTGACCGCGCCGGGGCCGACGGCGCCACCTCCGCCATCACCGGGCGGCGGAGTCAATGGAAGTTGGGGATTGTTCTCGTCTGCCATAAAAGTCGTAGCTCCTACCCTCGCGCTGCCAGCTTACAAACAGCTGCCTTAGCTCTCCGATCGGGGCGAATCCGTGACCATCCGTAGCTGATTTTTCGGGAATGGGGGCGAGAATGGCTGCTCCTACAAGATGTTGTAAACACCTGCATTTAAAGGAGGTTAATTCGCCCTAAGAGCTAAAGGCATTATAGCATGCAGGGCCGGCCGCCTCCGTCAGGCAGGAGTGTGGAATGCCGATGACCGTGGTCCGACCTTGACCGCGGCCTGGCGGCGGGGTAAAGTGGCGGCCAAAATTTTTTGGTGGGGCGAATATGTTAAAGGGATTCAAGCAATTCATTCTGCGCGGCAATGTGGTGGATATGGCCGTCGGCGTAGTAATTGGCGCCGCCTTCGCCGGGGTGGTCACCGCTTTCACCAAGGATGTACTCACCCCGTTTATCGGCGCCATCGTCAAGGCACCCGACTTCTCCGGACTCAACTTCACAATTAATGGCAGCAAATTCGCGCTAGGCGATTTCATCAACGCGCTGGTTTCGTTTTTGCTGGTGGCGGCGTCGGTTTATTTCTTCGTAGTGACTCCCATCAACGCACTAGTATCGCGTATGCGCAAAGCTCCCGCCCCGGCTGATCCGACCACGAAGAAATGTCCCGAATGCCTGAGCGAGATCCCGGTTGATGCACGACGCTGTGCGCACTGTGGGCAGCCGGTCGCGATGCAAGCTGCCGCCGTCTAGGCGCAGAGTGCCGACCAGAGCGTCTTTCCTATACCATGAGGCTATGCGGTTCTCCCTTTGTCTGTGTGCCTCGCTGGCCATTGTTTTTCTGACGATGTTTTTGTCGGCACAGGAGGCCTCGGTCGGCTCTGGCAAGAGCGAGAATCAAGCGGCAGCTCAGTTGGGAACTCTGGACACGAGTGCCTACCAGAACAGGTTTTTTGGATTCCGCTACAAAATACCCTATGGATGGGTGGACCGGACCGACTCTATGCGGGAGGCCTCTGCCGATCCGAGTAAGTCGCTACTGTTGCTGGCTGCGTTCGAACGCCCTCCGGAGGCGACCGCCGAATCCGTCAACTCAGCCGTGGTGATCACCGGTGAGAGTACATCGGTATATCCGGGGCTGAAAACAGCGGCTGAGTACTTCGCACCCCTGACGGAGGTGACGACCGCCAAAGGTTTCGAGCCAGTCAATCCGCCTTATTACTTTGAGATCGGGACAAAACGCCTGGTGCGAGGCGATTTCAGCAGGAAAACAGGAAAAGTCGCCATGTATCAGTCGTCGATAGCCATGCTGGACAGGGGCTATTTCGTCTCCTTTACCTTCCTGGGTGGGAGCGAGGACGAGGTTAACGGGTTGATCGAACGGCTGAACTTTACCACCGGAACCATGAAAACGACCCCGAGCCGGAAATGAGCGATGGGCTCGGCCGTAACCACCTGAATACAGGCCCTTTACTGCCCCGGTTCCGGTCTCCGAATGCTCAGTTTTCGTGGTATAATCTGTTTAGCTCTGGATACCTCTAATCTCTAATAGATTCAATAGTTTGAGGCGTCCCAGGCGTACCAGGAAAGTGCCGCCAGCCAAGCGCTTGCATCGAGCATTTCCACGGAGCTGAATGGCCAC
>JBPYDQ010000077.1:0-3124 GCA_051986135.1 Terriglobales bacterium
ACTTACAAAGCCTTAGATTGCCAACTGTGCACTACGAAGTTCTTTCGTTGCTGTTTCAGCGCGGATTCGATTCCTTCCGCGCTCACCATCTTTTCAACGACTTACGGGAGGCGAAATCACCGCTCAGGGGTGACTACCGTGCGAAGGCTCCTGGCGATCCGTTGTCGTCTCAGGTCAATGCAGCATGAATTCCAAGAGCTCCGGCCATTCTGCGGAGTGGCTTGTCTCTTGTCCACAGAAGGGTGGGCGGGTCTAGAAAGATGGAAGCTATCAACTGCGCGTCGGTCAGACCAATGCCAAGACTGTACAATCGACGAGCCTCAATCATGAGCCGTACCTCACTCAGTTGTGCCACGCGTACGCGGGGTAAGAGGTCTAGCGTGGCAAGCGTTTTCGCCCGGTCGCGAAGTGACCCCAGGGCCAATTCTGCAATGATCCACGAGTGAATCACAATTTGCCCCTGGCTAAGAGCCTTTTGCAGGTCTTTGTCGCCCGAACGGAAATGGTCGATCCAGACCGAAGTATCCGCGAGAATCAACTTCGCCGCTGCCTATTCTCGCCCCGGCGGCGCACAATGTTCTTCAAGCCCGGCATCGTGCCTCCCAGGGAGGCCAACCGGCGAGCACTCTCCCGCTCAATGAGGGCTTTGAGAGCCTCGCGAACTAGAGCCGTTTTTTCGGCAACGCCGGTGAACTCCTGGGCCGTTCGTACGAGATCGTCATCGAGGGCAATGGTAGTTCGCATAATGATCTCCAATACATCAAGTATAGCTTCAGATGATGACGAAAGTTATGCGCTTATTTTTGTAAGGGGTTCGCCCGCCACGTGACGTAAAGGGTGGGAGTGCCCTGCGACACGATCTGCCCTTGCACCCACGCTTAGAGGCTGGGTGAGTGCAATGAATTCGCTGAAAGGCACGGAATGGAGATCAACTTCAAAACTGATGTTACCAGTCCGATGTCACTCGAAATGAGTCTCGTACTTTTCCGAATCGTAGAGGAAGCTCTGCATAATGCTACTAAGCAGAGCGGAGTAAAACGCGCTGACGTACAACTTTCCGAGTGCACAGGGGAAATCTACCTCACAACCAGCGATTCGGGCAAAGGGTTCGACATCGAAGCACCGAGCGAAGGTAGAGGTTTGGGTCTTACTAGCATGCCGGAGCGAGTTCGGCTGGTAAATGGGGCTGTTGAGATTCGATCAAATCCGATGGGTTGCCCAGTTATCCGTGTTCGCATGCCACTCGATACGATAACTGAATCGACAGCGGCAGGATACGAGGCGACCGCCTGCGTGGTTGATGGGCGGATTGATGCAGCTTCTCACGCGGAATGAACGGCGGAATGCTGCGCACAGACTTGCTCGTAGCTGTGATGTAAGTAAGGAATCCGGGTGAGAGAATATCCGCACAGGATATCCACGTCGTAGGTCTTGATCAGTCGGTTGCAGAGCCTTTCGTCCTGAATCGCGGCTTCCACGTTGCCTTGCGCAACCAGTAGATCGGCACCCTCTCCGAAGAACGCAACACGAGGATATTCCCGCCTCGCAGCTTTTGTGGCATTCTGAATGAGGTTGCCAAAGCCGTCCAGAAATCGTCTCGAATCCACCATGCCATCGACGATGAAGGTACGGATCGTCTCCGCAGCATCGAGAGCGATGTATCTGCCCTGCTGTATAGCCTCACTGATCTCTAGACCATAAGCCCGCAAACTAGGAAGCAGGCTCTCCCGGTGTGACTCAGTTGAGACGACGATAACGGCATCCCCAGCCGTGAGAGCCGCCCCGATGAATCGCGTTACATATTCCAAAAGATGTCGATCATTTGAATAGAATGTTACCTCGTGACGGGCGATCTCCACGTTTCGTGGTCGGGTGAGGGGCACAACCTTATTACGCTGAAGATGAGCACCAGTCTGCGGATTCGGCGGGTTAAGACCATGACCAGCCAAACTGGTGCCAACAAACCGCTCGCCATCGAGAACCGCTTTCAAAGCAGGCAGCAGTTCACCTGCCGCATCCGACTTCAAGATGTAGCCGCCGGCACCCCCCTTCAAGGCTTCTTCTGCTACGCCAACGGAGCGGTTTTCGCTTACGAAGAGAATCTTGGAAGCAGGAGAAACTGCTCGGATTCGGCGAGCAGCATCTATTCCATTTAGTGTCGGAAGACCAATATCCAGCAGTATTAGGTCCGGTTGCAGTTCTTCGGCTTTCTGAACCGCTTCGAGTCCGTCCGACGCCTCTCCGATGACCTGCAGTTCCCGTTCCTTCTGAAGCGTCGATGAGAAGAAACGACGCCAAGGCTCGTAATCATCAACCACGAGTACGCGGATCGAAGCTTTTCCCAATAGAGTTTTCTCCTGCCTGACCCAAACCCGAAATCTAACCAAAAGTTTTGGCACCATCCTAGGTTAAGAACGAATTTGAACTTGTCTGCGGAACGTAGATTATGACCTTGAAACAAACACAGCCCACCACTCTGATTGCGATTGCGCAAGCGCAATATCAATTGCTACATCGCAACAATTGCTGAACCGATTAGATATCTACTCGGAATAATCGATGCGGTGTGCGATCGTTTTAGGGCTGGACTTTCGCAAATTGCCAGACAACCACCTAATGCACAGATGATACTCTTTCCCATGGCGAGAAGCACGAATTACAGCTAGCGAGCACTGTGTTGGATGAGACACGTTAGCTATACTGGTTTCAGTGTCTCTCCTGCAGTTCCAGCGCTTGCCGCTCAGCCGCCTCCGTGCGCCATTCTCGCATCCAGACTGGATTTCCAGTCATACCAACTTATGGGTTAGACCTGCCTTCGGCGCGCGATTTTCCTCAAGCTTCAGGACGATTTCTTGGAGCGTGTCGAGTTGTCAACCCTTTCCATGGAGTCCAACTTCAACGATTTTGAAATGCCGGCCAAAGGCTCGGGTCCGCGTCGTCGCAATCCTCGCTCAGCTCCTTGCATATGGGCTAACAGTTTTCCTAGTAGCACCACATCCTGAATCTGACTAGGCTTCCACACGCGTGCAACTCTCTTCAACAACCCTCGGTAAAGACCTTTGAGGAACGGCGCTTCGAAAGCTTCAATTCGGCAAACCAGTTCAGCGATATCACCTTTTTAGGG
>JBPYDQ010000078.1:0-8376 GCA_051986135.1 Terriglobales bacterium
CGACTTGTATGTCGGCGCGCAAGATGGCGGCTGGAAGAAAGCTTTTATCTCCGAGTTGCTGGCGGGCAATAACAGATTTCCCGTCTTTCAGTCCACTAACGGAGGAGTAGCAGCACTGGCGACCGACAGTTCGGGCGACTTGTATGTCGTGGCTGGTAACGAAGTGGACTTCTGGGGTCCGAAAGGCGGTCCCGCCCTTATTTTTCAGCTCGGCTTCGAGCCGGCGGGCATGGCGGTGGACACTGCTCGCGGGCGAATTTACTTGTCAAACCGAGTAAACAATCAAGTGCTTGTGTATAGCACCAAGGGGACGTTATTGCATACGATTCAGTAATGAGGCCGAAATACGCGCCCGTTCGCGATTCCCAGCTTACCAAAGAAAATGGTATGGCCAGCATGCGAGTTTCGATCAGGTAAACGTCGGGGGCACGGGTAAAGCCAGGATGGAGTCCGAGGAAGGGACGGCGTTTTGAGTTCCTCCTCGGCGCGAGCTGTGGGGCGAACGGACCCTGTCGGCCTGACTGCCGGTTGGTTTCAGGAAGAGATTTCACTTCAAAACTTGCCGAGAAAGCAAATCCTGCAGGGACGCGCCCTAAGCATGCGCCGTTTGTTGGCCGTGGACGTTGGATCTTGAGCGCGATCGCGATGGATCAACACTTGACATGAAGGAATCGCAGACCTCGAGAGCGAATCAGCTGAGCCCGCAGAAGACGCAATTGCCAGGGTGGCAGCCTCCTTGACGGGAAAGGAGAGAGGGTGTACTCTCTCCTTGTCCACATAGGAGAGCGCCTTTTGACGAAGTCGGTTGAACTTCCGTGCTGTGGTGTTGGCCGGCTGTCCGAGGGGGCATTTTGTGCGGAGAGAGAAGCGACGGTAACGACTGCAGCCGCGATGAGCATTGAATTTTTTACGGTAGGCACTTCACCGCACGGTTCTGCTCCAGCAAAGCAGTGACGAAAACAGTGGCAAAAGTACACAGGCAAGTCTCCTGACAAAATTCCGGTCAGCCGCCAGCTCACTTCCAGCTTGCCGTAGCCGTTCCGCCGCTCTTCTCGGCATCCGGCCCGGTCGATAAGCGCCCGCATTTGCTCCGCCGTCAGCCTCTCTCCGTTGGCTTGCTCACTTGCGAAGCGTCGCGTATGTGATTACAATGTAATTACAGGTTCTAAGGGCATGAAAACAGAACTGGTTCGGATCGGCAATTCCCGCGGGATCCGTATTCCCAAGCCCCTCATCGAGCAATGTGGGTTGGGTGATACGGTCGAGCTACGTGTCCAGAATGATTGTTTGGTCATTTCTCCAGAGCGCAGGCTGCGCCAGGGCTGGGAGGAAGCATTCTGTGCGGCTGGCCCCGCCACCCATGACGAACTGTTGCTCGCGACCCTGGAACCGAGCGAGTTCGATCGCACTGAGTGGCAGTGGTAGACCGATCGCCCCGGCGAGATGAGGTCTGGCTGGTAAGCCTGGATCCGACCCAGGGAGTAGAGATCCAGAAGACCCGCCCTTGTCTCGTTATCTCACCTGATGAAATGAACCAGCAGCTGCGGAGTGTCATTATCGCTCCCATGACCACGGTCATGCGGCCCTACCCAACAAGGGTGGCGATCCGCTTTCAGGGAAAACACGGACAGATCGTTCTGGACCAACTCCGCGCCGTAGATCGGCAACGCCTAGTGCGCAAGCTGGGACGCGTTGCTTCGAGCACCGCCCATGCGGCCTCCGCCACACTCATCGAAATGTTCGGCCGCGTCTGATATCTGGCTGCTGTGGTATAGCTGGTTTTGAGCGGCCTGGGTTATGATGTGCCGATTCACCACCATAGCCGACCAAAGGCCGGCCTGCCGGGGAGCTCGGTTGAAATAGCCACCGATGTCTTCGCCGCCCCGCGAGACTTGCCGGCAGTCCGAAAGGGCATCTTGTGATCCATGCGTGACCGGCAACAGACTCGATCGAGTGTTGACGGCGTGGCGGCAGACACCTGCGCGAAGGAAATCTGGATTGTCCCATCGTTGCTGGAAATGAAAACGGTTTCGGCTGCCTGCACTTATGATTTAACCCTAAGAAAACCGGCTCTGCGCGAACCTTTCTTGGATGGTAGGGGACCGAGTTGATATGCGCTCGCGCTCGTTGCGTGGTGTTTCCCGAAGCGGCTCGCACTCGCGAGGAGGACATATCTAGACCTCGCAAGTAGTCAACGAAGGCCTTGTGCGACCAGTGGAGCCGTACGGCCACCTTACATGACACTCAATTTAGCTCGGCTGAAAGCCGAACTCACTACGCTGGCGAGGAAGCCGGATGTCCCAATTTGGCAAAAATCTCTATTGCGCTCATTGGCGGCCGAACGTTCGAAAATCAGGGGTTTGTTGACTAATTTTTCCGGTTTGGCCCGGCCACTTGGATTTAGCCACTGGAGGGGCAGCAGCGGATACGTTTTCTTAACGCGGTTGGACCGCGTTGTAAAGCGTCCTGACAGCAACCCCCAAGGCCCACAGGGTTTTCCACTAACATTGGCGCATTATTTCACGAGCTCTGGGCACGTTTCACTAATTCTGACAACCCAAAAAATCGCAAAGACCGTATGGGCCTCAGGCCCGGAAACGACGTTGCGATGTTTGGTCGAATGATGGTAACGCCAATTCCCGAGGTCGGAGCAGATGCCGATCTCGAAGCTGCAATCACTTCACTTTTGCGAGCGGCAGAGCAGGCAGAGATAGTTCGCTGGGTCGAGTTTTCAGCGTCAGTTTTGCTGTTCTTGTTGCTGCCGGGAGATCCGGAGTCTGGGGCTGACTATGTTTTGGACCGGAAGAAGGGCACGTAGTATTGCATGGATTTTGACGATGAGCAATTCGGCGGCTACAGCGTAAGCCAACTCGAACAGCTCCTCAAGGAATGCCAATTCTTCGATCTCGTTGAAACGGCCCGGGCTGTGGCAAGTAGGGCTGAGCTGGCGAGTGGAGCCGGGCCAGCCGGCAGAGGCTCGCGTTTGACAGAAGAAATATTCCGGGTTACCTACAAACAGCCACACCGGGGGAAGGTGTGACGGAAAGGAGGGTCAGGGCAGTTTCGGTATGCCCACAAAGGAGGTGGTGGAACGTGACCGGGTTATTCAAGGCAACACCGGAGGTGGTCAACGATTAGCTCGACCTGTTTGTTAATCGCCGGGCTTACACGATGCAATCCATCCGCCCGCACCCGGAGAGCGGGCGTCACTATTACTTCCGGCCTACCAACAAGCAAACCGGCGCGGCACTTTCGTTGACGGAAGAAGCCATCTGGGGCACTCGCAGGGCGAAATCACGATTGGTCTGTACGCCATCAACCCGTGCACAAAGCGTTGTAAATGGGCCGCCATCAACGCAGATTACCTCGGCGAGGCCTTGTAGCAAGTAGACTCTTCGGATTTGCGTCTTACAGTAGGATCAATCGTGTTCGTTTCAGCGACTATAGTATATTCAATGATTGGTGACGTCCATGCCCCAGAGTATTTTGCACCGACGCGCATTCATGATGGGCACACGGATTAGCGTCTGACATGGGCGTTGAGCTGAACCCAAGATATCTGCTCAAGATCCACAGTCAGAAGAGCATAGCCGGCTGGTGGTCTTTCGTGTGCGGGCTTCTAGAATGTTCTAATTGTGAGTCCATGGGAAGGCGGGGAAGTGATGGTGGCCCGGGTGTACCTATGATCGTGATGAAATTCGGCGGGATCTCAATTGAGAGTGCGGGAGCGATTGAGCGGACAGCGAAGATCGTAGCTAGCCGGCGTAAGCGGTTGCCGATGGTGGTCGTCAACGCCAAGGTCAAGGTTACGGATCAGTTGGTTCCATGGGGCAGGAGGCGGCGAGCGGAGATTGCGATGCCGCGCTCGAGCTACACGAACACTTTTTTCCCGAGACCATGAACACACGTGCGGCCGCGCGCGCGAACGTCAACGGGCGTTCGCGGCGAGTTCGGACAAAGGCATCGAACGTGGTCGGAGCGAGAATTTCGAATGCCAGGAGTCGATCTGCCTTACAAACCAAGGTGGCGGCTCTCATTTCCTAAGGACGAACAACAACTTTGAATCCCTCAATCATCAATGTCGCTCCGGACCTCCCGGCACTAGCCCGCCCTCTCACACCCGCCCGGTCTTGGTCAGTCGCAATTGTGGGTTTTGGCACGGTTGGCAGTTCCGTTGCGCGCATTCTCACCGAACACGCTCGCGAGGGGTTGCGCGTCACCCACATTTGCAACCGCAACTTTCAGCGTAAGCGGGTGGCCTGGTTGCCGGACACAGTGACGTGGACAGACAACATCGATGATGTGCTGTCCTCGAATGTGGATCTCGTTGTGGAATTGATCGGGGGACTCGATCCTGCCGCCGATTGGGTACAGCGGGCGTTGAAAGCGGGCAAGTCGGTCGTTACCGCCAATAAGCAACTCATAGCCCGCCATGGCACCGAACTAGTTCGACTGGCGCAAGAGCAGGGTCGGCATATCGCCTTCGGTGCCTCGGTGGCTGGCGGGGTGCCGGTCATCTCGGGTTTGCAGGAGGGGCTGGCGGGCGACGAACTAGTCAAGCTTTGCGGGATTCTGAATGGCACTTGCAATTACATTCTGACACGCATTGAACGTGCGGGAGTGTCGTTTGAAGAGGCCTTGCGGGAGGCACAAACGCTGGGCTTCGCCGAGGCTGATCCCACTGACGATATCGATGGTCTCGACGCACGAGCAAAGCTGACCATATTGGCGCGAGCGGGTCTGCGCGTTTCGGTTGCCCATTCCGACATTCCCGCCCGTTCCATCTCGATGCTGGAGTCGATCGACTTCGAGTATGCCAAACTCCTCGATTGCACGATTCGCCAGATCTCCCGTGCAGAGCAAACCCGCGAGAAACTCTTAGCTTCTGTCGAGCCCATGCTGGTCGGCCGTTCTTCGCCGCTCGCCAGTGTCGAGGGTCCGCAAAATCTAGTGATGTCAACGGGACAATATGGCGGCGAGACCATCTTTGCCGGCCACGGCGCGGGAGGAAATGCAACCGCAGTGGCGGTGGTTTCCGACCTCGTCTCCATCGTGCGGCTTAGGCAGGTGAATGGGGTGGCTTTAAAGGAGAACGGAATTACCGAACTGCCGGTCAGCGCGGACTTCTCGACGCGGCACTTTTTGCGATTTGTTGTCCGAGATGAGCCGGGCATCATTGCGGCTCTCGCATCCATCTTCTCGGGGCTGAGAATTAATATCGACTCAGTCTTTCAGAAGCCCGGCTATGACAAGGCCAAGCTTCCCTTCGTGATCACACTCGAGCCTTGCGCGGCTTCGCTGGTGAAAGAATCACTGAAACAGATCGCGCAGCTGGACTTTCTGGTGCAGCCGTGCGTGGATTTGCCGATTCTTGACTAAATTAGTGAACACGTTCCTTGTAGCCCGGCCCGTGTGCGGAATCTGCGCCTCGCTTTGAGTGCACCAGTCGACTGGAATCGCGAACCCACGATTTTCAGCAGGACAAAGTGAATAACGCTAAACATCGCTGTGTTACCGCCAATTCCCAGGGCAAGTGTGAGTACCGCGGCAGTGGTGAATCGCGGCCACTTCACGAACGATTTTCCGAAACGGATGTCCTGCAGCCATCTGTCCATAAAGAAATTACCTCTTGCAGAAGCGCATTAAACAGATGCTTCTTGTACGCGCAGGCGTAAAGAAATCTTTGATGGACGCCGTTCAAAGACAGGATGCCAAAGGAAGGAGGGCTTTCAACTGATCAAAATAGGACAATGCACTGATGAAATTCTGAGAGCATATCAGCCATCCGGAAGCCAGCTTTCACCTCTGGCCATCTTAATTTTTGGGAAGTCTGCCCCAATGGCACCCATTCCCAACACTGCAACCGGGCGCCCGCTTCGCACAACCTAGCAACTCCCCAACTTTAGCAATCAACGAATTTCTGCAACGGGCGATATGCGCGGAAAAGTAGCACTTGATATTTGGTCAAATGATGGTTACGCCAATTGCGCCGGTCGGTGTGGATGCCGATCTGGAAACTGCAATCAGTTCACTTTTGCGAGCGGCCGAGCAGGTCGGGATTGTCCGCTGGATCGAATTTCCGTCGTCAGTCCTGCAGTTCTTGTTGGTGCCGGAGGATGCGGAATCCGGGGCTCTCTACAGACTGGACCGGAAGACCGGAACTTAGTACTTCGTCGACTTCGATGACAAGCAGTACGGCGGCTACAGCGTGAGCCAACGCGAACAGCTCCTCAAGGAGTGCCAATTCCTCGATCTCGTCGAACGGCCCGGGCTTTGGCAAGCAGGGCTGAGCTGGTGGGTGGAGCCAGGTCAGCCGCCAGAAGCCCGCGTTTGACAGCAGAAATATTCCGGGTTACGTACCAACAGCCGCACCGCGAGAAGGTGTGGCGGAAGGGAGGGTCGGAGCAGTTTCGCAATGCCCACAAAGGAGGTTGTGGAGCGTGACCGGGTCATTCAAGGCGACGCCGGAGGTGGTCAACGATTACCTCAGATTGTTTGTCTTTTGGCGTCTATCTTGAAATCACTCAAGCTCACAAGATCGCCCGCGTACGGATGTTTCGGCTCTGCACCGTCCGATCATTTCTACAGAGCGGTATGGGTTTTCATTACTTTGCGCTCCGCAACTTCTCTTTCAGGACATCCTCGAACACGCCAAACGTCGCTGCGTGAGGCGTCGGTATCTGTCCGATATTGCGGCCGAGTTCCTGGCAACGATCAACTTTGGGATCGTAAGCGGGCCACCGAGGAAGTCCCGGACCATTGGGCGCCGACGTTTTCGCGAACTGCACCCAGTAGCCGATAAGCGTGTCGGACATCTTTTCGTCGTCCGGGCTGCTGATCCAGCTGGTCCAATACTTCTTGCTCAGAAACATGTTTTCCTCGCTGTGAAAAGCGCCAAGCGCTGAGAATTTTCCCTGTCCTCGATAGCTGAAGTTGTACAAGAAAGCGTTCTGTCCGGTGAGCGCTACTTCTCGTGCGAGCAACCGCGCTCCAAAACCGAACTCGTAGTCGGTGTCCATGTTGAGGAAGGCAGCGGGAACCGCAGCATCGGTAAAGGCCGAGTAGAGGGCAAACACGTCACCCGCGTGCTTCTTGAACTCCCTCTCGAGCCAGCTCCGGTATTCGGCAACCGTTTTCGGGCGATAAGCCGTTCCGCCGACAATGGAACTGGCAAAAATGGACACTTCGTCCAAGTTACTGCCGACCATCACCGGGATTCTAGCTTGCCTTCCTTGCGCAAAGGTTGTTGCCGGCTGTTCTCGAAGGACCCACCCATCCACGACCGGGTTGAAGTCGAGGTCGTTGTCCTGTTCGGCGGTTTGCAAAAGTTGTGCGGCTGGAAGGACGCGCAGCCGACTTAGCTGTTGCAAGTTCGAGGGGAGCCCGAGAGTCTTTACGAGGCGCTCACCATCGGCTTCCGCAGTTGCCAGAGGGCGAGCGGCGAAATCGACACATACTCCGCTTTGCAGGATGGTCCTCTGGAACAGGCCAGTGGCAAGCGGTGAGGAGAGTAAGTCGCATACGTCAAGAGAGCCGGAGGAAGCACCGAGTACCGTGACTCGGTTGGGATCCCCGCCGAACTTGTCGATGTTCCTGTGGACCCAGTTCAGCGCTTCGATCTGATCGAGCAACCCGTAATTCCCTGACGAATGATGAGGTGACTCGGCAGAGAATGCGGGATGACTCAGGTAGCCAAACACACCCAGGCGGTAATTGATGGTGACCACGACGACACCGCGGCTTGCGAGCACTGGACCCAGCGGCGGCCATTCTTGCGAACCTTCGATATTGCCGCCGCCGTGTATCCAGACCATGACCGGGACCTTCAATGTTGTGGAAAGGTTCGTTGTCCAAACATTGAGATAAAGGCACGCCTCATCGGTAGCCATTTGTTTACGGCCAAGTATCTCGGGCAACCAGCTGCTAGGCACCTGCGGGCAGGCGGGCCCGTAGGCTTTCGCACCACGAACTCCATCCCACGGTACCGGTTTTTGTGGAGGCCGCCAGCGTAACTGTCCCGTAGGCGGAGCGGCGTACGGAATTCCTAGAAATGCCATATCGCCGGGTTTTGCGCTGAATTGAGTTCCTTCGAGTATCCCCGAATCGATTCTGATGCGTGGTGGGCGCTGGGCGGCGAACTCTAAGGAAACTCCGCCGCCCATTACAGATAAGAAGAAAAAAAACACCAGTGATGCAACTGAAACAGGTTTCAGCACAGAGCACCCCTTCGAGAATGTACTTCGGCGAGCATGCCCGGGCAATTCTGAAGCAGACGAAACGTGTTCGGGTCTTACAAAACTGAACCAACATCTAAGACCTAGTTCCAAAAAATCATTAGCTTTTCTGCTGCCGCAACCCCACTTTGCGCATGAATTC
>JBPYDQ010000079.1:0-3196 GCA_051986135.1 Terriglobales bacterium
AGGGTCGATCGCAGATTGCTGTATCGCACTGGATCGCGAAAGTCATCTTCCGTGAGCAGGACTTGCGCCGTTCGGAAGCCAAGCTTGTCGAACGCGTCGTCGTAAATAGCCATTAGGCGGCTCTGTCCAATCGCCGCACATCCCTGAATCTGCGCGAGCTCCGTCGGGCGAAGCGCCAGGCCGATTCTCTCCATTCCCAGCCCCACGGCGCCCGATGAAACCATCAGTACGTCGCGTTCTTCCTCCCGCAATCGCGCTACCGACTCGGCTATGCCGTAAATTCTGCTCAGGGCCAGTCGCCCGTCGTCGCGCATCACGACGTTCGTTCCTAGCTTGATTACGACACGCCGAGCATTAGCCACTCGCTCACGAGTCGTGGAGGCCGGCTCGATGTTAGGCACAAAACTCATAACCTAGCTCTGGTCAGGGGGAGCCCGCTCAAGCTGATTGGCTTCGAGGCCGGGAACCTCTCTCGCCAGCAAACTACCACCCCGTCGCTATGCAAATCGACAGACTCTCAGTTTAACAAGTTGGAGTTGGCGAACAGCGATTCTTCGGCAGGTAACGACCCACGACAGCTGCTTCGTCGGGTTAGGCAAGTGCCCTCCGCGAGAGAGCTTAAGAGGGTCGCTGCTATAATGGCTATGCTCGCGCATCCGCGAGCATGCTCACCCGCCTAGCCGGAGAGGTGGCCGAGTGGCTGAAGGCGGCGGTTTGCTAAACCGTTTTGGGGGCTAATACCTCCAACAAGGGTTCGAATCCCTTCCTCTCCGCCAGTTCCTAACTTACTTGTGTACAGCTATTTGCGCTCTGAGTAATTGCTGGACCCACCAAGGCCCGCCCGGCACCGAGACTCGCCAGATGTATTCAGGCTCGAAAAAAGGGCGCAAAAGCCGCAGCTAAGTCATTGATTCCACGTTGGCAGATAGCGGTTTTTGGTGTCTGCACGGTCTCGTAAACCGTTGGACAGCCAACAAGCGCCCGGTCAAGGAACGAGACTACGAGGCAGAATTTGGCGCGCGACTTCAACTCCAAAACCCCCTCTAAGGAGAAGCGGCAGGGCTGGATGCAAAGCCACACCGCCTTCCGCGAGGGGAGGAGAGAGAATTTTTTCTTGACATCCTCTTTCATAGGATGAGTGCAACGACGATGGTAAATGGTGATGTCTGCGTCAACTCGCTTACCCAAGCCCGACTGACGTAGACATCGCCGGCCTGCTTCTCGCTGCCTTCTCGGAACCACAAACTGTACGCAAGCCGATTAGTCGACGAATCACCCAGCGTCGACGCGCCGCTAGCGCAGCACCGTAGCCAATTTCCCGTCGGCATCAACCCGGCACACACCTGACGTCCTCGGTCAGGATGCGGTCCTACGAGACCGTCGGCGACACCGCTCGAATCGCCACATGCGCCGCCTGACGACGCTTGCCGGTATTCACGGAAGCGGCTATGTCGGCATCTGCCGACAAACCATCATGAGGTGATAAGGTCAGCAAGCCGAGGATGCGCGGAAAGATCACTCAATTAGAAATCGCTAGCCCCGAAGTCGCATGGTAAGTGTGGCTGTTGTGGGGACGTATCACCGGCTAACCAGAGATTGCAAAGTAGTCAACAGTTGAGCGGTCCTGGCGGACGCGGTGCGTCACCGGCCCCCTTCAGTGACGACCAGGTTAACAGCCTCTGTTCCTCGCATCGTGCAGAACCGCCGCCCGAGGTCGGTTCCGGGACGGTATCGGGCTCACGCTGGGGGAAGAGTGGCTGACAATAGGCCCAGAACCTGAAAATCGGCCATCTCTCCTTCGCCGACAAACCGACCGGAGCCATGAAAATGCGATAGCCGTCTGGTGGATGAGCGCGTTGGCCTGTTCACGTCAACGCAGAACAAAGATCCAACCGGCGGAGATTTGTTTGTTATCGGTGGAATCCCTCCTCGACAGCCAAGTGGAGCACCGCGCATACGCCTGGTTCCCGCAATTCGCGTCGAATCTGAACTGCAGCTTACAATTCGCGAATTGCAGTCACAGGGTTTCGGCGCATCGCTCGATGTGCGGGAAGATAGCATGCCAGCAACGCCATCGCTCCCAGGAGCGTGACGACGGAAAAGACCGTCACGGCATCGTTGGCGCCGATTCCGTACAACATCCGGGCAATGAAACGCGTTAGTCCCAGCGCAAACGCCAATCCCAGCGCCAGCCCCATGCCTGTGAGCCACAATCCCTGCAACAGCACGAGTCTCAGCACGTCCACGCGTGAAGCACCCAGAGCCAATCGCACTCCGATCTCGTGGGTGCGCATTTGGGTTCGATAGGCCACGACTCCGTAGATCCCGGTTGCCGCAAGAACCAGCCCCATCAGCGCAAACATTCCCGCCAGGGTGCTCTGTATAACGGCGAAACTGCTCGCCACCTGGGTACTCTCTCGCATGGAACGCACATCGAAAACGGGCAGCCGCGGATCGATTTGATAGATGGCGTTTTGCACCGCCGGTGCAAGGTCGACCGGATTTCCCTCGGTCTTCACCTGCACAATCGTCTCGTTCAACTGCATCTGGAAAAAACTCATATAGACCATCGGCTCGGGTGACTCATTCACGAATGTATGTGTCGAATTCCTCACGACGCCGACAACCGTGAAAAGGCCGCTGTATCCCACCACCCTGAGATTCTTTCCCAGCGGATCCTGTCCGGGCCAGTAGCGCCTCGCCGCGGTCTGGTCCACGATGAGTACCCTCGGGGCCTTTTCATTGTCATCCGGTGTAAACTCGCGTCCTTCCAGAATGTGTATATGGAGGGTTTCGAAATACCGCGCGGTTACAAATGCTCTCAGCACCATCAAAGACTCAAGGGGGTGTGGCACATAACCTTCCGGATACGCATCCTCCTTCCTCTGGCTCAGGGTCATCGGAATCCAGTCCGTAACAGATGCAACCGTCACGCCGGGCAGTGCCGACACGCGATCCAGTATCTTGTGACGGATCAGCCGCGCCTCGTCGTTGCTGTAGCCGGCGATATTCACTCCAACAGATGCAGTGAGAATGTGGTCCTGCTCAAATCCGGGATTCGCGCCGGCAAGATTCCGCAGTGTTCGCAGAAATAGCCCGGAGCACAACAGCAGCGGAAGTGAAAGCGCGATTTGCGCCACCACCAGCCCGCTGAGCAATTTCCGGTTGCGTGAGCCGCCGGAGATACTTGCAGACT
>JBPYDQ010000080.1:0-3202 GCA_051986135.1 Terriglobales bacterium
GCCATTGACACAGCGACTTCCCCGAGAATCCTGCAGCTCAGTCTAACGCTTAAATTCTGAGTAAGCTCACAGTTATGGCTGATGGACTCCTCTCCCGTGTGCCGGAACTGCATCTCACCGCATTGCGAACGACATTTCGACGTTGATGCCGAATTCCTGATTGCCTGGCGTACGGGATCGCCAACTATGACGAGATCGGGGAGATGAATGAAAGAGGAGGTAAGTATTGGAGTCGGCGACCTGAATTGCATTCGGTGACGCTGGTAAGATGTGTCGATGCACAAAGTCTTCCACTTTGACTCCGCATCGGAACCTTACGTGGCTGGAGCGGCGGTACTTTGCTGTTTTGATCATCGAATCAATTTGGCTGTACGCAAGTTCTTGCGGCGTAACGCTATCACTCAACCCGATATGATCGTGGTTGCGGGCGGCGCCAAGACGCTGGCCTCCCCACGTAGTGATTTCGAACGAGCCTTCATCCTCGAACAGATCCGACTCTCCATCCATTTGCACGCTTGTCGTCGTGTGATTCTCATGAGCCACTCGGACTGTGCTACTTATGGTGGCCTGACCCGGTTCAAGGGAGATCACCATGCTGAGTCTGCCTACCACAAGACAGAATTAGATCGAGCCGCGGAAGTGGTGCAATCGGAGTTTCCGGATGTCGATGTGGAGACCTACTTCGTGAACTTCGAAGGAATCTGGGAGTTGAAAGAAAAAGGGAGCCGGGAGCCAAGCGCAGCAGCGAAATCACGGCGCATCGGAGCTTTCACTTCCTGACGTGAGGCGGGAGCGGATGGGACACGGCCTGACGTCCGACGGTACGGTGTGGTACACCATCCTGGCATTTTCCCGGCCCCAGAAGACACCGTACAGGCTGGGATACCCTATGTCCCGGATGCTTCAAAAAAGATTTGTGGAAACTTCGAAGGCGGCTATGCTTGCAGCGACGGACAACAAGTGAATAGGCCTTCAGACGTCATCTACCTGTCTAGACGCGCCACACGATGAGCAATCCGCCTGCAATTGCAACCACGTCCTCTGCAAGCGCCACGGCGAGGTCTGGCAGGTGAGCCTGGGACACAAACACGCGACGAATGTTGTAACCGGCAAATGCCCCAACGAGGGCACCTATTGAGGCGATCAAGGCCGCAAAGGGCAGGCTCTCTCCCGCACCGGTAGCAAGTGCCAGACCACATGCCCCTCCAAGAACAATGCGTGCGATCAGGCCCAGAGGCGCTGTACGCGCTGGTGTGTTCGGCAGCTTGTAGACGATCAGCTCGACAACTGCCAGCAGCGTGAACACTATCAACGTGGACGGATTGTCAATGAAGGCGAGCTTTGTTCCGGCGAAATGCAACCAGCCGAGATGCGCGGCCCAACACACGACTGCCGGAGCTGTCAGCGAGCGCAAACCGTCTACGCAGCCAAGGAGAAACGATAGTAGTAACGCAATCATCGCCGTATCCCGTAGTGTCTGATGTTGAATCCGTTAGAGTAGCCGCAAGACTCTCACCGTGATAACCAGTCACCGGATTAGAGGATTTGAGTGAAATCATTTTTGTGACAACCAGTTTACGGTTGCACCGGGAGATAGATGCTGAACTTCGTTCCCGCCCCAGGTGCGCTCTGCACGTTGATGTGACCGTTGTGCTCGCGCACGATCGATTGTGCGCTTGACAAACCCAAACCTAACGCCTTGCCTCCCGGCTTGGTGGTAAAGAAGGGATCGAAAATAGTAACTCGCAGGTGTTCAGGAATCCCGATTCCGGTATCGGCGACGGTAATCCGGACGAACGGGTTCTTCTCTTTATTCTTTCCTTCCGATGCTCGATCGCCGGATACAAGTTCAGTGCGAAGCGCCAGTTCTCCTCCTTCGGGCATGGCATCCAAGGCGTTGAGAATGAGGTTGAGCAGCACTTGCTCAAGTTTCGAGAAATCCGCCTGCACGGCAGGCAGGCGATCGGACAGCTCAGACTTGACGCGCATCTGACCCGTGAGGAGCGGTCGCGCCAGCTCCAGCGCCGCATTCACCACGTCATTGATTTGCACAGGGCCAAGCTGAGTGTCTTGCTTGCGGCGGTACTGCATCAGTCGCGTCACCAGTGTGGCGCCCCTGTCGAGTGCCGCCGCCATCTGCTGCAAGCGAGCGTGGATTTCCGGGACGCTTTCATCGTTGAGGGCGAGAGCGATATTTCCCGACAATACTGAAAGGATGTTGTTGAAGTCGTGGACCAGCCCTCCCGCCAAAATCCCAAGCGCTTCCATCTGCTGGGCTTGTTCCATCGCCTTCCGCAGTTCGACCTGCTCGGTTTCATCCGTAACGATGACGACTACCCCGGTGAGGCCCAGGACGGAGAACGGCTGAGCGGCGGCATGAAGCCACTTGATGCGGCCGTCCGGTAGAGTCACGCGAACATCTCCCGGCTTTACCTCCTCGCCCGCGAGAGCGCGCAGGAGGGGGGCCTGTTCGGCGGGAAGCTCTCGACCCTGGCTGTCCTGAAATTTGTAATCGCGGCGCCACTCCGTAAAAGAGAGGTTCTCAGCCGCTCCGAACAGATTTATTGCAGCCTGATTACTGAAGACCCATCTTCCCTCATGGTCAATGACGGCAAGTGCCACACCTACACTGTCGAGAATGGACTTAAACGTTTCGGGCCGAAGCTCTGGCAAAGACGGCACTCTCCGAGGTTCCTGTCCTCGATGTCTCGATAAACTGCTCACATCCGCCGCCTAGGACGCGAGAGGAGCGATGGGCGGTTGCTTGGAGATTTTGCAGGCTGCCGAAGTAACGAAGCTGCTTCCTTAACTCAAGAGCGGCGATGAAGTGGAAACTCAAGAGCGGCGGTGAAGCGGCTCGTAATTCTCAGCATTCCCCGTACAGGCCGCGGAATTCAAAACCATTTCGTAACTGGCTCGGCCCCTTTCCTATCTTCTGAGACATATTTCGTCGCGTGCAGAATCGGCAGCCTTTTCGCTCTTCCATCGCTGTACTTTTGACACTGCTCAGCTACATTGCGTTTCCCTCTTGAGTAAAGCACCTTCCCTCTTGCTGGCATAACTGACAGTTGGGCTAACCCGCTGCTCTCTCCTAGAGTTCACTACCGTATGCCGATATTTTAAAGACACTTCTGGCAATCCTGGGAGTTCTCGATAGCCTGTGATCGTACCATTAAATTTAGAGTTGCATTGGCTCAGGAGG
>JBPYDQ010000081.1:0-3833 GCA_051986135.1 Terriglobales bacterium
ACATCGAAATTGAGTTACTGTGGTTGAAGCCACGTTCTGCCTCCTATTCAGGTGGAACTGGTCAGCCTCGGGGCGGCGCAATACTAGGACGCTTGAGTATAGAATCATCCCCGCCATGGTCAAGCAAGAGAATCCTCACGCGGTCGCGCTGGGAAGGGCTGGAGGGCGAAAGAACGGAAAGGCTCGACTGGAGAAGCTAACCCCTGAGCAGCGCCAAGAAATCGCTCAGAAGGCTATCCAGACACGCTGGGCCAAGGCCAAGAAACTGAAATCAGGGCGCGCGGAAGCCGCTTTCCTAAACGGATGCGACCGCGCACCGTAGTTCAGGCGAGTCTCGATTCTCCGCCTTCGTTTCTGGCTTGCGATCAGATTGACGAGCGGTCAATGTGAGGAGCGGGCGGGGCGCGAGTGTGGACGGGACAAGGACTCCGAGCGAAATCGAACGTCGGGCCACGTACCGTGAGGAATATCGTCACAACACAGAAAAATACCGGGCTGCCGCGCACGAACGTCGTGCCCCAATGAAGGGGGCGGAGCGGGATAGGTACCGAACCAGAGCAGCGCGTCTGGGTAAAAAAAGGCGGTCCAGATTTGGCCGGACCGCCCCGTAGAAGTGAGCAACGCCCTAGAACTGCAGAGCAGCCTTGATCTGCAGCATTCGAGGCGAAGCGTTGCCGCCCAGACCTGAACCCAGGATGCTGGTGGGTACACTCACGGTGCTAATGACCGACCCGAATTGCGGACTGCTGACGTTAGCGACGGGCTGGTCGAAGTTGGGGTGGTTGAGCACATTGAATGCCTGCAGGCCGATTTGGAACCTCGCTCCCTCCCAGTGGGGGATAGGGATGTTCTTCATCACGGTGATGTCGGTATCGATGAAGCTGGGACCGAAGATCTGGTTGCGGCGCTGATTACCGAAACCGCTAAACGCCGTACCCACTGCCGGCAAGAATTCGGCTGAAGTCACACAGGGTCTAAAGATCGCGCCGCGTCCGCAAGAATTCGGCGCTTGGCCAATCTGGTCGCCGAACAGGAATGCACCAGCGTTGGCGAGACCGCCGCCATAGTTGAATGCGGATAGCGCACTGGTGCCGGCACCGTCCACCACCGTAAACGGAAAGCCGGTCCGGGTAAAAACGTTGCCGGAAATAGTCCAACTGGTTAACGCCCCCCACACACCTTTATATTTCGGGGTGTCATAGACGTAGTTCATGCTGAAGTTCTGGCGAACGTCATAATCGGCATTGCCGTAATTGAAACGCCGCAAGTTAAAGGGATCCTGCGGAACGAACGGGCTGAAGTTGGTCTTGAAGTTGAAGGGCAGGAAGCCGCCGTTGGAGATCTCATCCAGAGCGTGGCTCCAGGTGTAATTGGCTTGTATCTGCAGAGAGGCGAACCGCCGAGAGAACGAGACTGTCAAGCCGTTGTAATTGGACACGGCTGGACTGCCGATCTCCGTAATCGTGCTGAAGCGGGGATCGATGGGACTGGTGGGAAGACCAGCAAAGGAACTGATGCCCAAAGCCGTGGTGCAGGGCGTAGTGCCCGCGGGTTGAAAGGGCAGAATGGTCGAATTGCAGAAGGCATTCAAGCCAGAGTTCTGTCCCGGTTCATCGTATCCGTGATTACCTACGTAGTTGAGCGACAAAGCGCTCTTGGGCCCGATGGGCTGCTGCACTTCGAAGTTCCATTCCAAGTATTTGGGATAGTTCACGCGATGTGCGGTAGTCGTAACGGCGGGAGGGGTAAACAGCTGGGTTGTCGATGAAATCTGCGGAAAAGACAGACCTGTCGCGAAGCCGGTGAGGAAAGCGGCATTCGAGGCGGCTGTCGCCGACTGTGCATTATTCGCAATGCCCGGAGTCCAAGGCAAACCGGACGCGATGAAGGTGTTCTTCAAGGGCGGGTTAGTGTCAAACAGAGTGCCTACGGTTCCCGGAAACACATCGGCAAACATGCCAAAGCCGCCACGGATCACCGTGGTATTGCCCGATCCGAAGGGTTGATAGGCAAACCCGATCCGAGGCAGGAACGCTATGCTCTGGTAATTCGGAATAGCCTGGTGCAGTCCGGTGCGCAGGGCTTGGTTGTAGGGTTGGTTGATGTTATGAGAGATGTTGAGAAAGGGACCGGCCAGATTGGCGAAACAGTTGGTTTGGCATACCGGGTTCGAAAAATGTTCGGCCCGCAGCGCGAGTGTCAGTTTAAAGTTGGACTTGACTGCCCACTCGTCCTGACCATAAAAACCGAGGGTGTACAGGGCGAGTGGTTGAGTGTTTCGGACTGCGTAGGCTGCTTGAAACGCGTCTACGGTTCCGTTGAAGAAACTCGACAAGCTGGCAAAGCTTGCCGAGGGAATTTGCGTGAAGAACCCCCCTGGAGTGAAATCGGTGATGTCATTGCGGCGGAAATTGACACCAAACTTGAGCGCGTGATTTCCAAGCTGCTTGGAAAAGTCGTCCGAAATTTGATACTGGGTTACATTGCGGCCCTGCGGCCATGTGCTGTAGGAGCCGCCTCCTGGGGTGTAGAAGCTGCCAAAGGGCGGGCCGCCGGGGAAGATCAATTGAAATGGCATTAACGAGGTAGCAGCGGTCAAGCTAGGCGGCTGAAAAATATTGCTGTACCAGGATCCAGCTATTAATAACTGGTTCACGGCCGAGGCGCTTAACGTATGACTCCATTGAATCTGACCGTCATACGCCGGCTGGACGCTCTGTGCATTGAGTGTCTTACTAAGTGGATCGGTGTAGCTGGCCTGCAGACCGTGATCGGTGCGGAAGTGGATGAATGCACGATCCTGGGTGCCAAAGGTTTGATCGACGCGCGCGGTCAGCAACCATTCTGTCGTCAGATTGCTTACGTTCGATTGGAATTGGAGGGCGCAAGGCGCGCCGCCAGCCAACGTGACTGTGCCATCGCAGCCGCCACTTGGGCCAACGGTGCCGCTTGGACCCGGCAGAATGTTTGTCGCGCGATTAGCTCCAGGAGCACTGTTGTAGAGGCTGAAGAGGCGATTGTAGAAAGCAGTCTCGGCAGCATTCCCATTTGTGGCCAAGTTCGACAGGGTAGCCGCTTGAAACTGTGGACTGGGTATGTTCACGGGCGTAGCCGTCGGCAGAACGACACGCAAGCCTTCCGTGTTGACAAAGAAGAAGGTCTTGTTTTTAACGATTGGCCCACCAAATGACGCTGCCCATTGATTCGCATTATCGAAAGCTCGTGGTGTGCCCGTGTTATTCAGAAACCAGTCGTTCGCATTCATGATGCGCCCGTTCCAGAAGTACAGCAGGTTGCCATGGAAGTTGTTGGTTCCGGACTTGGTAATGTAATTTACGTTTGCCCCAGACAACGTGCCATATTCGCCAGAGTAGCCGTTGTTTACTATCGTCGCGGTAGAGACATCATTCGCCCCCAGCAACAGGTTGGTGGGGCCTGAGTTGTTCAAGTTTAGGAAGGGATCGTTTTCGTTCATCCCGTCGACGGTGAATAGATTCGAGGTCGCCGAAATACCGTAAAGAGCCGTGTTCCCAAAACCCGCCTGCGTATTCATCGCCGCACCTGGCGCGGTTTGCACGTAATAAGTGAGATCATTACCAGGATTAGGAATGTTGGCGATCTGCTCAGGACTAAACGTCGTGGACAGGTTAGCGTTGTCAGCTTGGACCACCGCGCTCTGAGCGGTTACTTCGACGGTCGTGCCCGTCGTGGCCAACGCCAGCTGCAGATTTACAGTACTGGCTTGTCCCACTGAAACTGTCACGGCTTGTTTTGTGGGCTTGAAGCCTTGCGACGACGAACTCACTGTGTAAGTTCCAGGATCCAGTAGCGAG
>JBPYDQ010000082.1:0-4281 GCA_051986135.1 Terriglobales bacterium
ACAAGGAAATACCTATAAACAGAGGAACATTATTGAAGACGTTCTGGGGTTGCCAAAGTGTTATAAGCCCAAGGTCCTTTAATATCCCCGCCGCAGTTGCGTAAAAGAAAAGCAGGCTTCCTGTCAGCAAGCCAAGCACTGCTCCCCAGGCCCAACCCCGAGCTACGGCTAATGCGGCTCTTAAGCACCACCAACTTAACCGGTCCATTGTGCGTTTCTCCTTGTGCGCCGTGCGATTGTCTTCGAGACGTGTCCGGGGGGAGTCTACACACGGCAGGCGTTCTGACGTTGCCGCGCCGCAATCCCGGTGGCGTTCGGATCTTCGCGGATATCGCCTTTGACCTGGTTAGGCCCGACAGAATCCCTTCTAGTTCGGGCGCTGTATCAAATAGCGAACCTCGAGGAGCGTCGTTGCTGTCGTCGGTAGGCCCCAGCGGTTCCGGTCTGCCGTCATTTGATCGTCCAACCCAGCAGTAGCTGGATTCAGCCTGAGAACGGACTTCTCAGGAATAGCAATATGGCGAGCGTGGGTGTAGGATGGCTCGCCTCGGGAATGGCCTTGACAACCCGCATGTTGTTCACGCCGACGCTTTCACGTCACTCTCAAGATCACTCCAGGTACTTACTTTAGTAGTACTTGGCGAGACTTGCCTTTCGTAGCAAGACTTTGGGGGTTCGGCCCTTCACGGCTCCGCTGCGCACGTCTTTGGCCAGCGCGTGCGGCAGTATAATCGCCAGTCGGTCGAGGGGTTGTCTATGAACAACGAGAATGTCGGCGGGAAGATTTGCTATGACGATTTGCGCCAATGGCTCTGCCAGGCGGAACGCCTGGGCGAAGTTCGTAAAGTTGAGGGAGCAAACTGGCAGGAGGACATTGGTCTTGCTGCCGAGGCGGTGCTGCGCGCCGAGAATGGTCCGTGCGTTATATTCGATGATATCCCTGGTTGTCCCAAGGGTTTCCGCCTTCTAATCAACATGTTCGCAGGTAAGCGCCGCAATATGACCCTTGGTTTTCCAGACAATCTCGCAAAGTGGGAACTGAGCGAGGCATTTCGTGAAGCGTTTCTGCAGCGACAGCGCATCGTGCCTCACCAAATTGTCGAAGGAGGCCCCGTTCTTGAGAACATCATGCTAGGTGATGATGTTGACGTATTGAAATTTCCGGCACCGATTTGGCATGAGAGAGATGGCGGCCGCTACATCGGTACCGGAACCTACAGTATCACCCGCGATCCTGAAGAGGGCTGGTTGAACGCCGGTGCCTACCGCGCGCAAGTTCACGACCGTAACTCCGTCGGACTATTGATGGCCATTGGACATCACCGGGTACATCCATCGTGAAAAGTATTTTGAACGGCATGAGCCAATGCCGGTGGCGATGGTCTTGGGTGGAGATCCGCTTTGCTTTTTCTATGGTGGTGTCGAGGTGCCCTATGGCACCTTCGAGATCGACGTCGTCGGTGGGTTGCGCGGCCGACCCGTGCAGATGGTTCGAGGTAAGGTGACTGGGCTTCCATTTCCAGCCGCCGCTGAAATTGTTCTGGAAGGCTATGTGACCCCTGAGAAGCGCCAAATGGAAGGCCCCTTTGGTGAATGGACAGGCCATTATGCTGGCGGTTCTTCTATGGTGCCCGTGCTCGATGTGAAAGCGATTTACCATCGCAATGATCCAATCCTGGTTGGTGTTCCGCCGATGGGCGCTGGACCTGACGAGATGGCACGCTATCGCGCGGTAATGCGCTCTGCGATGATCACACAGAATATGACCAACGCTGGTGTACCTGATGTCAGGCAAGTCTGGTGCCACGAGGTTGGCGCCGCACGCCTATTTCATGGAGTTTCCATAAAGCAGCGTTATCCGGGGCATGCGGTCCAGGCCGGTCACATCGCCGCTCAATGCGGAGCGTCTGCCTACGCCGTCAAATACATTGTTGTGGTCGACGAAGATGTCGATGTTAGTAATCTCGATGATTTACTCTGGGCCATGCTGACGCGCACGGATCCCCAAGAATCGATTCAGTTCATCCGAGGTTCATGGGATTCTCCTGCCGACCCCCGGCTACCTCCGGAGCAACGTACGACGCGCAACATGACTCACTCCGTCGCCGTGATCGATGCCTGCAGGCCGTTTCACTGGCGTGATAAATTTCCAGCAACGAATGCCCCAAGCACGGAGGTTGCGCGCAAGGCGCGAGAGCGCTTCGGTTGGTTACTTGACGGCGTCAAGTCGCAATAACGGTTGGCTCGTAGCGTTCCTGACACGAGGCCAAAATCATCCGCGACGTAGTGATTACAACCGCTAAGTCCCGATAAGCGCTAGTGTTGATTGTCATAACGAGGCCGGCCTCGCGACGGTCCGATTAAACCATTTCGGTGTTCACCCTAACAGCGCTCGCACACCAGGCCACTCGAAGTCCGAGCGCGACTTGGGGTGAGGGTACACTGCGGAAGTTAGTCGGCACTTCGAACAAATTTGGATCGAGAGGATTGTCCGACAACTCGGTCACTTCACTTTCCATTACGTTCACCTGTTCGTATCAATCCCTCCGTGACCAGGTAGACCTACCTCGCACCACGACGAAGCAGTCCAGGGTGTCGGTGCGGTGCTAATTCACTGGCGAAGGGAGCCCATCAGCAACAGACTTCGTTGCGAAAAAGGCACGTAAAGCAGGGCAGCTGTGGCAGCGAGGGCCAGCCCGATGCCGATCTCCTGGACGATCAAAAAGGGTGCAAGAGCCCACAGTTCATCCAGAATGAGCAGGAATGGAAAGAGCCTTTGAAATTTTGCATAGAGACGACGGTAGTTAAACGCCACAGCTGAAAGTAGATACAAGCGAGTGGGTATTCCCACAGCTGCAGTGACGATCACCAGAACAAGCACGATGTGGGCTTGATTTCCGGGTAGCGTCAAGAACTCACCCAACATCGATAAGCGTCCTAGCGAAACTATGTAGAAGCTGAAGTACATTATTTGGATCAGCGTGAACAAGGTGTTAGCTGTCTTGTTGGAAACAGGCGGCAAATCCGCGGGGTCACTTAGGATCAATGGACGTGCTGCCCGAAGGCTTTTATCTTCCGCAACAGGAAGATCGGCGGGAACCTCCGAAGCCTTTATGTATTGATTCGTCGGCAGCGCTGTATTCGCGGCGCTATTTCCGGTTACAACCTCAACAGGAGCAATGAAGCGGTACCCGCGGCGAGGAACCGTCTGTATGAATCGGGGATTAGCAGCCGAATCTCCCAACACGCTGCGCAGTTGATTGATCGCGGTGTTCAAGCCGTGATCGAAATCCACGAACGTATCGGATAACCACAGCCGCTCGCGTAGCTCTTCTCGTGTCACCACATCACGAGATCGATCCAATAACGTGATTAGTATTTGACCGGCCTGGTCCCTAAGTCTAGGTTCTGCTCGACCCTCCTTCCTCAATTCAAGGCTATCGCTGTGAAATTCAAATACGCCGAAACGAAAGATCCGCGGCTCAGGCTTGAATTCGTGCAAGAAGATCCTCCGATAGAGGGCTCAAATTTTAGAGGAGGATTCTACTCAAGCCCCTGATTTTAGCGAACTTATTTATTGATCTTTTTTTGATCTGAAATGATCCGCAAAGCATGGAAATCAGCAGTTCAGCGCGCGATATTCCGCCCGTGCAAAGCAGAAAATTAAACAAGACGGCTGTGGTGCTTCTCGCGGCCGTTTTGGCATCTCCGCAACCGGTGCGAGCCGCTCACCTCCGAAAGGAAACTGAAGAAGCCTTTGCTCGCTACATCGGTTCAAGCGAGGCCCGGATGGATCAGGAAGTCAGGAAGAGCGACTTCCTATGGATTGATACGTTACCGCAGCCAAAGCGGGATCAGGCCAACGCTGACTTGAAACAGGGTCAGGTGCTCATCAAGCCGGACGCCGTCAGCAACGCTGCCAACCCAATTCCGGTACCCGGAGGTCTTATCCACGACTGCACAGGGATCGTGTTTGTCCCGGGCGTCTCCATGTCAGCACTGATCTCGATGCTCCAGGATTACGACCACTCAACAGAGCATTACGGTCCGCAGGTGTTGAAGTCAAAGCTGCTCGAACATTCCGGAAGCGATTACCTTGTATTCCTTCGACTGAAACAAGTTCACGTGATCGCTGTAGTGCTCGACACCGAGTACGACGTTCATTACACGTTCCTCGATCCCGCGCACGTAATTTCCCGCTCGTATAGCACCCGTATTGGGGAGGTTGTAAATGCCGGCGAGCCACAAGAACGTGAAATGCCCGTTGGAGATGATGACGGC
>JBPYDQ010000083.1:0-4916 GCA_051986135.1 Terriglobales bacterium
GCTCAGCTGAGGAGTTGGTCGAAGCAAGAAGAATTCCAGCGAACGCAATGTAGGGCGTCAAACACCGGCGTATAACCACGTAAAACATGAGAGCGTTCTACGGCGGATGCCCGGGCACAGATGTCCCATCAGTCGTCGATGGACGCCCGAGCAATTCGATGCCCGGGGGCGACCGCCTTCTGCTCTTTTGGCGAGATCGAGCCGTTGCGGGCTATGCAGACAAGCAGCAAGTCTGCTTCTACAATAGCTCACTGGCCTGGGCACGTACCAAAAAACATGCACGATCAAGGTGTTGCGATGGCTAGAGCACGACACAAGCCAGCTTGGATCGGATTGCTTGTCATCTTCTGCGCGGCCATCTTACGTTCAGGCGCTCACAGCCCGGCCTCCAAGCGCGTCGACTGGACAGCCTATGGAAACGACCCGGGCGGCATGCGGTACTCACCACTAACGCAGATCAACCGAGAAAACGTGTCGCAGCTCAAGGTCATGTGGGTGTATCACACCGGCGACATTTCAGATGGGAGGAAATACCCACGCAAGAGCGAATTCGAGTCCACGCCAATTTTTGTAGACGGCACGCTCTACGTGACGACAGCCTTTAACCGGGTAGATGCGCTCGATCCGCTAAATGGCAGAGAGCGGTGGACTTTCGACCCGAAAATCAATCTGGAGTCGAAGTACTCCGAAGGGCTGATGAATCGGGGAGTCTCCAGCTGGCTCGATACAAAACGGAAGCCGGGTGCAGAGTGCCAGCGCAGAATCTTCCTGGCTACCATCGATGCCCGCTTAATCTCTCTGGATGCGGTTACGGGAAAACCGTGCAGGGACTTCGGTGATGCGGGCCAGCTCGATTTGAGGCGCGGGATCGCCAACATTATTCGCGTCGGAGAATACGAAGCGACCTCGCCTCCTGCGATCATCGATGACCTAGTCGTAGCTGGATCGGCCATTGCGGATAACGATCGCGTTGACAGCCCCGACGGTATAGTGCGTGCTTTCGACGCACGAACCGGCCAACTGCGTTGGAAATGGGAGCCAATACCGCTAAGCTTGGCCCCAACCGGCGCGGGCAATGCCTGGTCGGTAATATCCGTGGACGCCGAGCGGGATCTCGTGTTTGTGCCCACTGGTGCGCCAAGCCCCGACTACCACGGCGCAAAGCGACCCGGCGATGACAAATGGGCAAACTCCGTCGTGGCCCTTCGCGGTAAGGATGGCAGTTTCGTGTGGGGGTTTCAGCTAGTCCACCACGACCTTTGGGATTACGACACTGCTCCACAACCGCTGCTGGCAACTTTGCATCGCAACGGGTTAGACGTGCCTGTCGTCATTCAAGGCAATAAGACTGGTAATCTTTTTGTGCTTGATCGTGCAACCGGTAAGCCGGTGTTTAAGGTAGAAGAAAGAACTGTGCCGCATAGCGACGCAGACCGAGAGAATACCTCTGCGACGCAGCCCTTTCCGGTCGCTCCGCCACCTCTCGTCCGTCAGCAGCTCTCCGCCAACGATGCCTGGGGAACCACGGATGCTGAGCGAAGCGCCTGCCGGGACCGCCTTGCGCGCTTGCGATCGGATGGCATCTTCACTCCCCCTAGCGTGCGGGGAATTGTGGCCATTCCCGGCAATCTGGGAGGAATGAACTGGAGCAGTGGCGCATTTGATCCACGGCGGCAGCTTTTTGTGACGAATGTTAACAATCTCGCTATGGAAGTTCACCTGATCCCGCGAGATCAGTATCTCCCTCAGGAGCAGGCTGCGGAAGCGGGCAAATTCCGCGGAGATGTCTCCCCGCAACACGGAACACCTTACGGGATGAGCCGGCAGGCGATTCTATCGCCTCAGGGTTTGCCATGCTTTCCGCCGCCGTGGGGTGAACTGGTAGCCGTCGATTTGTCGACGGGGACAATCCGCTGGCACGTGCCACTCGGAACGGCCGTGAAATTCGACGGAAAGACATTCGCGGTTGCAGGCACTCCGAACCTCGGCGGTCCCATCCTAACCGCCGGGGACCTTGTCTTCATCGGCTCGTCGATGGACGATTCCTTCCACGCTTTCGATGTGGACACGGGGCAGGTGTTATGGACCGTTCCGCTACCAGCAGGTGGCCAGGCGACACCCATGACGTACCGGGAGAACGGAAAGCAGTATGTGGTCATTTCGGCGGGCGGACATGGAAAATTAGGCACAACACTCGGGGACTCGGTGGTAGCTTTTGCGCTGCCCTAATCGACCGGTGAGAGTCATAGACGCCCTTGTGCGATATGACGATGTCCAGCTTCGAGAGATTGATTGGCTTTGGCGTTGTGGGCAAGAATGTCCGGGTTATCGCCAGTGTTGAACAGAATGCGTTGGTGATTTGTGCCTGACCAGGTTCAACGCTGGCGATAGAATCCGCCGACTCGTTACCGTCCGGCCTGCGAAAAGCAGGACTGCTGGAGAAGCGTAAGCTATCCAAAACTCACACACCATTGTCGCGTGTTCTTATTTCCGATGTAGGGGGTGGAGGGACTTCAGTTTCGGAGCGCGCCAGGTTTTCGGTGCGCGGTCTCGAGATCTTGACGCTCTGTGTCGACAACCTCGGCCGGTTTTCGGAAGTACTTCAACGCGAGGTTTGCGTCTCCGGCGGCTTTAGCCGTGGGGGCTGCGCCCCAAAGCGCGTTGAAGCGGTTCGGAGCGGCCTTGAGCACAGTTTCATACTCCGAGAGAGCCTCCCGATTCCTGCCATCCGCCTCCAGTAACTGGGCCAACAACTCGCGGGCGGAGACCACCGGTCCAGGAGTTACGGCGTCCTTATCCATGCTCTCTTCTAGTTCGCTAGCGGAGCGCAGGCTTGCGATGCCATCCTCGGGCTTGCCCGATGCTTGCGCGATCCAGGCTGCCACCTCGCGGTGCTGGACCTCGATTTGGTTCGACCAGTACAAACTCTTCCATAGCTCACTGGCTCGGAATACTGCGACGCGGATTGAAGTGGGATGACTCCTGGTTTTTACGATGGCGTCAACTGGGGTTCTTCACTAGATTTGATCCCGGTACTGCTCCAACACGATTCGTACTAACTGACTGCGTGTCCGGACGCCGGTCTTCGAAAAGAGTTGTTGGAGTGTGGATTTTACGGAACCCTCGGAGACTCCGATCCGCACTGCGATTTCCTTGTTTGCGAGACCCTCGAACACAAATGAGAGTACCTGACGTTCTCGTTCTGTGAATTGTCGCGGTCCGGGGGATTGGGGCGTGCCAACGCCGATCGTTAGGGACGTTTGCAGTTGCTCCTGATCCAGCCAAACCTTGCCCGCCATGACGTCGCGGATTCCTTGTGCCAGCGAGGACGCAGAATCGTGTTTGCGAAAGATGCCCGAAACCCCAGACAGCATCAGTTCTGATATCGCTCCAGCGCTAACCCCTGCAGTCACGAGCAGAATCTTTCCATTAAATCCCTGCCCTTTAGCCAATCGGAGAAACTCTCGGCCGTCGCGCTCGCCCAGGTCAAAGTCGAGGAGGAGCAAGTCAACGGACTTTCGGCGGAGCACTTCGAGAGCTTCTTCAATCGTGCCACAATGCGCAACAACGTCGAATCCAGTTTCTGCACTGAGGAGTCGACTGACACTCTCCCGAAATAAGGCATGATCGTCCAGCAACAAAATGTGAATCGTCTCTTCCGCAGCTTTAGGCATTGACTGCCTCCTCCGCCGCGACGTGCAAAGGCAGAACGACAGCAAAACACGACCCTTCTAACCTTGGTTCGTACACGAGTTCACCGCCAAAACTACGCATAATTGCCCGCGAAACGTAGAGACCGATGCCGCTTGATTCCGCGCCTCGCTGGAATGGGCGGAAGAGCTGGTCGGGCGAAGCGACACCAACGCCCGTGTCTTCAAATCGAATTATGACCTTTCCTTTCTCCTCGCGTGCAGCGATGAGAAGGCGCTTTGTCTCGGTGGACATCATAGCCCGCTGGCTGTTCTTGGCCAGATTCAGAAAAACCTGAACTAGCCCATAGCGGTCGGCCCAAACCAAAGGCAATCGCTCCTGAATCTCCCACTGCACATTGATGTCCGATTCGTGGTACGTGGTCTCGATCAGTATTCGCAATTCGTCGAGCGCGGAAGTGAGTTCGACGGCTTCGCCGTTTTGCGCGGAGGTGGAACCCAGTTCCAGAGCTGAAATCCGTTCCAAGCTTTGGATCAAGCCGCCCAGAGCCTGGAAGTCTGCGTTGGTCTCAAGTTCTTTGATGCGCGATAGGTTTTTATGAACCACCAGAACCGCGCCACTCAAATTTCGAATTTCATGTACCACCGTGCCCATCAAGATCCGCGAATTCTTCAAGAGATGATCGAGACTGAGGTCCTCGCGATTACGCAAGTCCTCGGAAAGGTCCACGATGATCGCGGCTAACTGCGGCCCGGACAGTGTGCTGTAGGTGGAGAACCATACCCCAGCCAAGAAAACCTCTCCATCGGCCCTTTGCCCCGTGCATTGAAGGGTGGTCCGGAATGAACGCGAAGACTGTGTCTTGAGCACGGTTTGCAGAGCCGGAAGATATTTTTTGACTGACCGCCCTTGTAACGGGGCCGCATCCGGAGAAAACAATTGTTGAGCGGCCTTGTTCGCCAACAAAACCTTACCCTCTGAGTCAATCGTAACAATTGCTGCCGGACTGCCGTCGATAATCGAACGCAGTTGCTGCTCAGCGTCTTCCAATTCCTCAGAGTGCCTGAGGACGATACGCCGGTTGCGGATCATCTCGGAAATGAAGAGCCCTGTACCGACGAATCCAGCAGAACTGAACAGCAACCGGACCACAGCTTCATTTTCCGGCAAATTGCTGAAGGCCTCTTGAAGAATGGCGCAAACCAGGGCAACCCCAACGATCCGAGTACGAGACAGAAATCCACCAAAAATAATGATCGGAAACA
>JBPYDQ010000084.1:0-4151 GCA_051986135.1 Terriglobales bacterium
TCGGACCTGTGGCTGGGACCAACAGCGGGCTGTATGCGCGCAGACGCGAGGTGGAAGGATTATCGGTGACCGCAAGCTGCTTGCGGGTCTTGCGATCGACGCGCTTTCCTGCGGGGAAGGGAATCTATGGATCGGAACTGCAGCCAAAGGGGTCTATTGGCTGCGCGACGGCAGAGTCGTTCATTTCGATGAAAGGAACGGCTTGCCCGTGGCATGCGTACGCAACTTGCTGAGCTGTTATGTCCCATAAATAAGTGGCATTAGTGTTGCTCTGAAAATAGGCGTCTCCGATGCACAATGGAGGTGCCTATGGCGTTAGGACGACCGAAAGCGGTTTTGGTGTTAAGTGCACAGCAGCGGGAGCAACTGGAAAGCTTGGCCAGTTCGCGCTCGCTGCCGGCAGGCTTGGTGGCGCGGGCGCGCATGATTCTGATGAGCGCCGCGGGGATCAACAACCAGGAGATTGCCCGTCAGTTGAGGACCACTCAGGCCATGGTGGGCAAGTGGCGGCGGCGATTTTTGGAACGCGATGTGGCTGGACTGCACGATCAATTACGGCCGGGCCGGCCGCGCCCCATTAGGGATGAACAAGTGGCGCAGTTGATTCGCAAGACGCTGGAGAGCCAGCCGAAGGACGGCACGCATGGGAGCTTGCGGCGCATCGCTCACCAGACGCGCTTGTCGAAATCGACCGTGCACCGCATCTGGCAGGCGTTTGGTTTGCAGCCGCATCGGCAGCGGCATTTCAAGCTCTCCAACGATCCGTTCTTCGTCGAGAAGGTGCGCGATATCGTGGGGCTATATCTGCATCCGCCAGAAAATGCTGTGGTTTTGTGTGTAGATGAGAAGAGCCAGATTCAAGCGTTGGAACGCACACAGCCGATGCTGCCGATGGGACTGGGTTACGTCGAAGGAGTGACACACGACTATCGTCGGCATGGCACCACCACGCTGTTTCTGGCGCTGGACACAGCTAAGGGCACCGTGATCGGTCGATGCCGGCGGCGTCATCGGCATCAGGAATATTTGGATTTTCTACGGCAAATCGAGCAGAACGTCCCGCCGAAGCTGGACGTGCACATCATCGTGGACAACTACGCGACGCACAAACATCCGCAGGTGCAGCGCTGGCTCGCGGCGCGGCCCCGCTTCCATGTGCATTTCACGCCGACTTACGCCTCCTGGCTGAACCAAGTCGAGATTTGGTTCAATCGCATCACCCAACAAGCTATTCGCCGCGGCACCTTCCGTAGCGTCAGAGAACTAGTGGAGAAAATCGATGCCTTTGTGCAAAGCTCCAATGCGAGCGCTAAACCCTTTGTGTGGATGGCAACCGCGGATTCGATCTTCGCCAAGCTACAAAGACTTTGTGAAAGTATTTCCGGGACAGCACACTAGTTAGTATCATATAGATGGATGTAACTGTACGCCTGATGTCTGCATTGCAGCGGTGATGTTTTGGCCGGCCACGCAGGACTACTCTGTATTGCCGCAGCCAGACTGCCGTACTTCGAGAACATCGCAGCTTGCGAGGCCCGGCGGGCGATGGACCGGCCGACTCACGCTTTGTGGAGAAGCAGCACCATATAAATGTCTTATCGCCAAACTGGTAATCCCGACTCTGTTCTTGCTGAAAACTTCGTTAGCAAACCCGAGATGGATTGACAAAGAGACTTTACTCATTCATGTTTCTGCCTCTGCCCTAGTTAACGAAAGCACAACTGCGACGTCGGCTTGATCGGTCTCGCTGGGGTGAGGAGACGCAAGCGTTGGGCAGATTTACGTCGGCGGCAGCCGTAGCTCGGCGCCCTTTCGATCCCCCAGAAACTCCTGATTTTTACGTCATGAAATGTACGTAAACTGAGCCGCACGGCTTATTACCACAAAGCCCGTAGAGACATTCTGACGAGAGCGTTTAGCGTGAGAGACAGCGCAGTTGCAACGAGGCAAGATGGAATGCGACTTGATCGAGAGAGTGTTTGCGAACCCAGCCGTATTGAGCTTGGGCGCACCTCTAGTCTCTGCGTGTTTGCGACTTGCAGGACAGGGTTCATGGGAACGGTCCAATGATCCACGGGTTTCTATCATTCGGTGCCGACGCTGCGGTAAAGAGGCTCCTTACCCAGCAGACGAAATCGTGCACGCTCAGCATCTGCCGAGTAGCGAAACTCTCGAGTGTATAAAGCATGCCCATCCAAGTGACCAAAACGAAAATTCTAGGTTGATACCGTTCAATGGGCGCTCCGCCCGTTTTATTTTGCGGCTAGGGGCGAATCCGGAACTGGAGGCCCTGTCCCTCGCCAAATCTCCATCCGAGTTCGAAAAGGCTTCGCCAGCGAGAGATGCGTGCGGGATCGCTGGTAGTAGACATCAGCTGCCCCGGGGGACGTTGCCTGGCGTTCTCAGTCATCAAGGGTAATTCTAGACCGTGTAGTCTGGAATTGCCTTGGCTGATCTGGTAGACAATCGGGCACGCTCCAAACTTAAGGAGCCTGGATACCACCTTTACAGAGGATGACATGAGAACCAATCTGTCTTTTCAGGCACAAACACAGTCTGGTGGCAACACAATCGAGTCGAAGTTTGCGACGCTTGAAGGGGTAAAGATTCACTACCTCAGAGCTGGGCACGGACCTGCGGTTATTCTGCTCCATGGTTACACGCAGACCTCTCGAATGTGGCGGCCTCTGATTCTCAAGCTCACCGACAAGTTCGCTGTAATCGCTCCCGACCTGCCGGGCATAGGCGAATCAGACATCCCCAAGGACGGTTCCGACATGAAGGCAGCAGCTACTCGTATACATGCGCTCGCCGAGTCCCTGAGCATTACGAAAGCCCGAGTCGTCGGACACGACATTGGGCTGATGGTCGCTTACGCGTACGCCGCACAGTTCCCCGCTGAAGTCGAGAAGCTCGTCGTAATGGATGCCTTCCTCCCCGGAGTGCCAGGATGGGAACTTGCTTATAACGCTCCTAACTTTTGGCACTTTCGTTTTCATGGCCCTACGCCGGAAACTCTAGTACAAGGCCGGGAAAAAACCTACTTCGCTTACTTCTGGAATGACCTTGCAGCCGACAAAAATCACTCAGTCTCGGAACCGGACCGTACCTCGTATGTTGCAGCTTATTCACGTCCGGGGAGGATGCGAGCCGGATGGGCGTACTTTACATCCTGGCCAGACACAGCAAAAGACTTCGCTCAAATGGCTGCAACCCAGTTAACCATGCCCGTATTGTCCATCGCAGGTGAGAAAGCTAGCGCAGCCATCCTCGGTCCTCAAATGAGGCGGGTGGCAACTGATGTGAAAGTAATTGATCTGGAGGGTACCGGCCATTGGTTAATGGAAGAGCGACCCCAAGAAACGATGGACGCTCTTATTGCATTTCTGTGACAGTCGGTGAGTCAATCAGCATCAGCGAAAGCTGCATCGGGTGTATTTGGGTGGTGTTTTACGCAGGGCTGTTCGTGTGCATCGACCTTGCTTACAACGTCTTCGAGCGCGAAGTATTGACCCGCGCGGACGCCACGTGGGTGTCCGAGGGTACGCGGCGCATGCGAGGGGCCGATCACTGGTTGTTCTTGCTAGTTTCACGATCGCTATGCTGGTTGCGCCGGTTGCACCGCGCACCGGGTTCGGTCTGATATGCGGCGCCCTGGTCCTCCACTTGCGGCCAGAGGCCGCCCCCCGGCAGTGGGCTGGTGCACTCGTTTATGGACTCTACGCGAGCTATTGTGAAGCATCGAGTTCACCGCGTCAGAAATCGATTCTGGTCAGGTTTTACAAATCGATGACCACATCGCCAAGCGGCTGTGAGCAGCAAACAAGCAGGTTGCCGTCGGCGGGCTTGTCGAGCGGCTCCGGCGCGTAGACAACTGCTCCCGAAACCAAGCCGCTCTCACAGTTGTGACAAACACCGGTCCGGCACGACCAACGCACCGGAACGTCACACGCCTCGGCCAGTTCCAAAATGCTCCGGCAGGCCGAGGCGTTCCAGTGCGCAGCGATACCGCTGCGCGCGAATGACACCACCGGACCGGTCTTGGCGTCGTCCTTGGGCAGATGCGGGGCTCGCGCCTCTGCGCGGACGACACCAGGAGTCATCGGCTCGCTGCCATTGAAGATTTCGACGTGAATCCGCTCCGGCGCCAC
>JBPYDQ010000085.1:0-4487 GCA_051986135.1 Terriglobales bacterium
CAGCCACCATTCGTCCAGAGCGTCGCCCGTTCAATGAGGAGGTGCAGTATGAAGCAAAAGTCGATCGGCTCCGGCACCCAAAGTTTGTCGGGCTCCGCGAGGACAAAGACGCCCGACTTGTGGTTAAGGAGCACGTTGACGGGACCTAGCGGTGGACTCGACCTGCAAATCAGGCAAATCAGGCGGATTCGTTGACTTACCTCAGGCAGCAACCTAAGATGAGCGGAGTATGGCCCAGTCCGAGTCACTCCTCGGGCAAACCGTCTCCCACTACCACATCATCGAAAAGCTGGGCGGTGGCGGCATGGGTGTGGTCTTCAAAGCGGAGGACACCGAACTTGGGCGCTTTGTCGCGCTGAAATTCCTGCCCGAAGACCTAGCCGAAGACCCTCATTCATTGGAGCGTTTCCGCCGGGAGGCTCGCGCTGCTTCCGCTTTGAACCACCCCAACATCTGCACGATCCACGAAATCAGCAGGCACGAGGAGCATTCGTTTATCGTCATGGAGTTTTTGGAGGGGATGACCCTAAAGCATCGCATTGGCGGAAAGCCTTTAGAGATAGGGACGCTGTTATCGCTTGGGATACAGATCGCCGACGCATTCGATGCCGCGCACTCTGCGGGTGTCGTCCACCGTGACATCAAGCCTGCCAATATCTTCGTCACCAAGCGTGGCCATGCAAAGGTTCTGGATTTCGGATTGGCGAAGGTTGTGCCCGTCATCAGTAACATGGGGGACGCTGGCGAGACTGCCGCTTCCACACTGACGCTGGAGGAGCACCTGACGAGTCCCGGTCAAGCTGTCGGCAGCGTCGCCTACATGTCGCCGGAACAGGTGAGATGTAAGGAACTGGACTCTCGAACAGACTTGTTCTCGTTCGGAGCCGTACTGTATGAGATGGCAACGGGAACCCTGCCGTTTCGTGGGGAAAGCACGGGAGTGGTCTTCGAGTCCATACTGAGCCGGGCACCCGTTCCTCTGGTTCGGCTGAACCCCGACGCGCCTGCCGAATTAGAGCGCATCATCTCGAAATGTCTGGAGAAGGATCGGAACCTTCGCTTCCAGCACGCATCAGATGTTCGTACCGACCTCGAACGGCTGAAGCGGGACTCGGAGTCAGCGCGGGTTGCCGGAGCCGCCCCTACGTTGGTTTCCACCAAGGGTCGTCCTAAAACCTTGGAATCGCTTGCCGTCCTCCCCTTAGTTAACGCTGCTGGCGATCCCGAAACAGAGTATCTGAGCGATGGCATCAGCGAGAGCATCATCAATTTGCTCTCCCAACTTCCCAATCTGAGAGTGATCCCGCGTACTTCCGCGTTTCGCTATAAGGGTCGGGAGGCTGACTTGAAAACGATTGGACAACATCTGAACGTCCGCACGGTTCTTACAGGCAAGATGGTGCAACGTGGCGACAGGCTTGTCGTCCAGACAGAACTGGTGGACGTGGTGAACGACGCGCAACTCTGGGGCGGTCAGTTCAACCGGAAATTTGAGGACATTTTTGACGTGCAAGAAGAGCTTGCTCGCCAGATTTCCGAAAACCTCCGGCTTCGACTCACTCCTGAAGATGAGAAGCGACTTGCAAAGCGTCCTACCCAGAATCGCGAGGCTTACCAGTACTTGCTGAAGGCCGACTACCACATGAACAAATGGACGCCCGAAGGGGTACAGCGAGGAATGACGTATGCGAGGCAGGCAATTGAAGCTGACCCGGCGTACGCCGAGGCTTACGCGTTTGTGTCCGCCACGTACTCGTTGCTCGGGTACTTAGGCATTCTCCCGCCTGGGGAGGCGTTCCCGAAAGCGAAAGCGGCGGCATTGAAAGCCTTGGAGATTGACGATTCGGTAGCAGCGGCACACACCGCCTTGGGCATCATGCGGCTGCATTACGAGTGGGACTGGTCTGGTGCTGAGCAGGCGTGCAAACGAGCTATTGCACTGAACCCGAACGACGCATGGGGCCATGCTATTTGGAGCGACTGGTTGCTCATAATGGGGCGGCACGAAGAAGCCATCGTCGAGGCACAACTGGGGGTGGAGCTTGATCCTCTCTCGGCAGCTTTGAACTCTAACTTGGGATACAAGCTCTTCTTGATCGGGGATTACGACCGTGCCTTGGGCCAAGCCCAAAAGACTCTGGAAATCGACCCTAGCTTCAGGCTCGCCCACGTAGTGCTCGCGCAGGTCTATGCTCGGAAGGGAATGAGTGAAGAGAGCCTCGCAACATGTGAAAAAGCAACGGCTCTTCTTGCGGGCAGCCCATTCAGCAGAGCATACCCGAGTCTGATTTTAGCGATAGTTGGCAAAATAGATGACGCGAAGACCATCCTGAGTGAATTGAAACGGTATCCCAAACTAGACCCTTTTGCCCTTTTCTGTTTAGCCGAAACCTGTAGCATTATCAACCAGAAAGACGAGGCGTTTGAGTTTCTCGAAGTGGCTTATCGGGAACGCGTCAGCCTGCTGATCTTCCTCGGTGTTACCCGAACGTTCGACAACATCCGCTCCGATCCGCGCTTTGCCAACCTCCTACGCAGGATCGGGCTGCCGCAGTGACAACGCCGATCCCGATATCCCCATCCTGAAGCAAGCCAAGACAGAGTACGCAAAGCTTCAATAGCCCCATTCCCAGTCTTCGCGAAGGTAGTCCGAAAGTTGGTACGAGAACGCCTTCTGCTAGAGCAGGATGTTGAACGATACATTGGCCGCCGACGCGAGTAACATTCTGCGGTAAGGCGAATCGACAGCGGACCGAGCGAAAATCGAGATCCCTGTCGTCCTTACTCAGCACGGCGGAGGGGACTTTGATCCTACAGAGCTATGCCCGGGGGCCGGTTCGACCGCTGCTAGAGGATACGATTGATCAAGCTGTCCGGAAGACGGCTCAGCGATTTCCGAATCGCGAGGCGGTGGTTTCGCGACATCAGAATTGCCGTCTGACCTGGCGGCAATTTCACGAGGAAGCTGAGCGCACTGCCCGCGGTCTTGCGGGCCTCGGCTTACGTCCGCAGGAACGCGTTGGAGTCTGGGCCAGCAACTGTATCGAGTGGCTGGTGCTTCAGGTTGCCTGTTCGCGGGCGAACTTGATTCTGGTGAACATTAACCCCGCCTATCGGGCGCACGATCTCGCTTATCTGTTGGGGAAATCCGGGATACGGGCGCTGTTTCTACGAGAAAAGGATGCCCGCGCGAATTACCGCGAGATTCTCGAACAGGCTGGCGTCCGACCGGAGTTTGTCGTGTATTTGGATCAGGCGTCTTGGCAAGCGTTTCTTGCAAACGGCCGCGATCCCCTGGGTTCACCGGCAAAATCGGAGGATGTGACCAACATTCAATACACTTCGGGCACGACAGGATCGCCCAGAGGTGTGCTGCTGACGCACCACAACATTGTCAACAATGCTCGGTTGTTCGGTGAGCGTATTCGTTTGACTGAGCAGGATCGCTATCTGCTCTGCCTGCCGCTGTACCACACCGCTGGATGTGGGACGTGCGCAGTCGCATGTTATCTCAGCGGCGCTACCATCGTCATCGGCTCAGCGCAATTCGATGCGCTGTCGGCGATGGAAGCCATCGATCGGGAGGACGTGACTGTTGTGGCAGCAGTGCCCACGATGTTTGTCGCCCAGCTCGATCATCCGGAACTTTCCCGATTCGATTTTTCCAGCGTCCGGCTCGCATGGTCCGGGGGCGCGCCGGTTCCCGTCGATCTGATGAAGCGTGTCGGCGCGCAGATGGGTGTTCGTCAGCTCGCTGTGGGGTATGGTCAGACCGAAGCATCGCCGATGATCACCTTTCCTGTCGAAGAAGCCCCACTCGAGCTGCGGGTTGGTACCGTAGGCTGCGCCATGCCCAACACCGAGATTAAAGTCGTCACATCCAGCGGCGAAATGGCGCAGGTCAGTGAACAGGGCGAAATCTGCGTGCGAGGCTACTTGGTCATGAAGGGTTACGATCAGGAACGCGAGGCCACCGCCCGGGCAATCGATCCGGAAGGTTGGCTGCACACTGGCGACCTCGGCGTGATGCGCCCCGACGGACATTTCCATATCACCGGACGCGCGAAAGAGATGATCATTCGCGGCGGTGAGAACATTTTCCCTCGCGAAATCGAGCATTTTCTGATGACGCACCCAGGAGTCTCCGACGCCCAGGTGGTGGGATTACCCGATGCGAAACTCGGCGAGGTAGTGCTGGCCTGGATCCGGCTGAAGCCGGGTGCATCGGTGTCCGACGCCGAGATTCGCAACTTCTGTGAAGGACGCATCGCTCATTTCAAGATTCCGCAGTATATCCGTTTTGTGACGGAGTATCCCATGACGGTGTCGGGAAAGGTCCAGAAGTTTGCGATTCGTGAAATCGAGATTCGCGAGCGCGGACTGGGAAAAATCGCACAAATGCGAACGGCCTAGGTTTGTTTACTGCATTTGTAGCCGCGGCCCGAAGTTCCCGCGTCCACCGTCTTTTCCGTCATTTCGCGAGCGGC
>JBPYDQ010000086.1:0-5098 GCA_051986135.1 Terriglobales bacterium
CTGACGCCTAGCGCTGTCGCCAAGGTTAAGGAAATCATGGCCCAGCAGGACCCTGTGCCCGCCGGTCTGCGGATCGGCGTAGTAGGGGGCGGCTGCTCCGGTTTCTCTTACTCGATGCAGTTCGACAACGGCGCCGGCATGATGGACAAGGTTTTCGATATGCAGGGTTTGAAAGTCTACGTGGACGCGACGTCAATCATGTACCTTGACGGCTGTCGCGTTGATTATGTAGAGAGCCTGGAAGGCGCAGGTTTCAAATTTGATAACCCGAATGTGAAGAGCACCTGTGGGTGCGGGTCTTCATTCAACGTTTAAGCGGTCTTCGTGTCCAGGAAAACCTCACTACCCAAAGTGAGGTTTCTTATTTGCCTGCCCGGCGTGATTCGCCAACCTCGGAAGTATGAAGCCAGCTGAGCGTCGGGGGAAGCACCGGCACTTCGAAAGGCTTTTCTTTCTCAGCAAAGGCGTCCATCCTCAGTTTGAACCGGGGTTTGCTCCTGGGTGTCGGTCTCCCTTGCGCAGTTCGAGGCAACGGGTTAAGACACCGTCCTCCAATGTCCCAGAAGGTACCAGGGTTCCGGTTGGCTTGATCGGGAGATTGGAAGGCAGTTTTGCTCCTCGGACCCCTTTTTTCGAGGCCGACCTCGAGCCGGAACAGTGCATCTGTCGGCAAGACGGCAATGCGAGTGAGAAACATCCCCAGGGGTTGCCGCTGCCTAAGAGCGGATGCTACGGCGGAAAGAGAGCCTGTGGGGTGGGGGGGCGGACACATTGGAATGCTTTTGGGGCAGTGTCACGTCGCTCTCGATTGTCGTAATGCTACAGGCTCTTGAGGAACTCGATGACAGCATTCTGATCCACGTTCTTCAGCTTTTGAAATTGTTGAGTTACATGGGCTGCCTCACCGCCGTGCCTGCGGATTGCGTCGCGAAGTGTCAAGGATTCTCCATCATGCATCAATCGTGGGCGCAAGCGCACCCCCCACAAGGGGGCAGTGCGTATTTTGTTGCGGCTTCTCTCGAGGTTTTGCCGTGAAAGATAGCCGGACATCATCTGAAAAACTTTGTTGCCGTAGTGCTCCCTGGTCGCTTGCAAAATTCCGTCTCCAGTGCCCACGTCATGCATTAAGAAATCGCTGTAGGGATGAAATGTGACTGAACCGAGTGCGCTGGGAATACTAAACGTTCCGCCGTTCATCTTCGTTCCAGCGGGGGCAGTGGTCAAGGCTTCAACGTGGCAAGTCGCACACCCAATCTGGGTAAAAAGGGACGCGCCCTTTTTAGCGGCCTCGCTGCCGGCAAGCTCCAAATCGCGGCCCGGAGCTTTGGTCGCTCGAATAAATCGGGCAAAGTGATCAATGTCGGACAGGCCGTCTGGTCCCGGAGTGTCGTTTGGCTCCGCAACTGTGTTGCAAAGCTTGGTCACTTCATCCGGCTGGAGGCGATTGGTGATACCCATTTCATTGAGGTAAGCGTCGCCCGCGAACGACAACAGGCTGGCATGCTGATCCTTCCAGCCGAATCTGCCAACTCCCATCTGCCCGGGTGCCTCGACGATCGGCACCTCTAGCACCTGTCCGCAGATTTTCCGGTGAGAAGACTTGCATTGTTTTTTGGAGAGATCGATGAGAGTCTGGTCCGCAATTGCCTCGACAAAACCATCTCCCAAAAGATTCAAGGAAATACGAAATGTGCGTATCGTCTCCGTGTCCGGAACTCGCTCTTGAATCTGTGTTTCAGGAAACGCAGCATTGGGACAAATCGCGCGATCATTAATTAGAGACCGGCCCGTGATCACCTCGGTGCCATGTGCGATCGGGATTTCTGGATTGCGGAAGCGTCCCTCATTATCCTGATGGCCCACTCGTAATTCCGCAACCTGCGAGGCTGCGCCGGAAACCGGGTTTTGGTGACACTCGCGGCAAGACTGCGCGTTATAGAGGGGCCCGAGGCCATCTTTCAACTGCTCGACCTCTTCAAATTTGGCTTGATCGGCTTGATGAGTCGCATCATCGGTGATGCCGTTGCTTTTGTTATCAAAGCCGGTAGGCGCCTCCGCTGAAGCAGGTGCCTCGGTTGAAGAAGAGGCCGAACGGGAAAGAGTAAAAGTAGCCAGGGCAAGACTTAGGAAGGTCACAGCGATTAGGAGTCGCATGGCTCGTTCTCCCTTTTTTCTTTTCATTCATCGATACCATCGTTGCCTGTTCTATCCAAGACTCGGAAGCGTGCGTTCAGGAGAGTTTTGACGATGCTCCGGTTCGCTCTCGTTTTCTTGGAAGGCATCTCTCCTGCTACTCTCGAGGTAAATTGCAGACTTCTTGATTACCTCAGCCCCGAAAACGCCCCCAACGCGGAGTTTTCTTGTGGAACCCTGAAGCTATTCCCCGGGAGCGTGCTCTATCTGGCCCACTACAGTTCTGCGGCTCCCACGTTGAACCAAGTTGACCGATGCGCGGCAATAGGAGCGCAATCCGAGGTCGACTGTTTGAATGCTAAGTCCATAAGGAGCGCGTGGTCTAGAAAACCTGAATTAACGGAAACGTTTATTCAGAAAACAACCATGGAGGTTCCTCAAGGAGATATGTATTACATCGGACTAGATGTTCCAAAAAAAACATCAGCTATTGCGTTCAAAGACGCGCCGCCCCATTGTAAGGCCGTTTGTCGCATTTGTGGTGAATCGCCTGTGGGCAACGTCCCGCCGATTGCTCTAGGTTTAGAGCGAGTGCTGTTGAGTTCGTACCACGATGCCGCCGTTCGGGAGCGCGCAGATTTTCCCAGTTACGTCCCGGAAGTTTTGCTCGCCATCAGCTCAGGCCCTTACCCGGCACAAAACGCAGCCGTCTGGACGGTTCGGGCCCAACGGAGCAAACCACGGCTGGAAAATTCCGATTGCCCTAGCTAATTGGCGCGCGCGAACCCTGCCACCGTGGCTCCCGCTATGATACCCATTGCAAAGTTCGAAGGCTGGTGAGAGAACTCTTTCATGAATTCAGAGGAATTTCGGTCCCCTTTGCAGTTTCTATGTCCTCTCTTGGGTACCTCCGAGCCTCCAGAATGGCTGCGTCCATACGAAACCTGGTGGCAGAGTGAAGGGCAGGCCATCTCCGACAGCATCGACCGCGCGGGTACTCCATGGCTGCGCATGTTTGATGGGGCCGGAATGCGCGTCGATGAGATCCTCTATTCGCCCGAATACTGGCGCATGCTGAAGCAGGGGTACCAGGCGGGCGTCGTATGGAGGACCAATGAACAGAGCTCGCTTTTGCCTGCTTACTCTATTATTTACGTCACCGCATTCCACGATCCGGGGCTGGCCTGCCCATATACCGTATCCTTGTCCACTTTCGTACCGCTATTAAAGTACGGTGGCGTTGAACAGAAGTCGAAATTCCTGCCTCAAATGCTGCGCCGCGATGGCAATTGCTGGCAGGGGGCGACCTGGATGACAGAAATCAAGGGGGGGTCAGACCTGGGTGCAGCCGTCGAAACCGTCGCTCGCCAAGAGGGAAACCGATGGCGTCTCACGGGCGACAAGTATTTCGCCAGCAATGCTGGAGCCGAATTGGCGGTAGTTTCGGCAAGACCCGCGGGTGCGCCCCATAATGTGCGTGGCCTGAACCTGTTTCTTGTATCCCGCTACCGTGAGAATGGCGAACCCAATTACTTCATTCGCCGCCTCAAGGACAAGATCGCCACGCGCTCGGTCCCCACCGGAGAAATTGAATTTCGAGAGAGCGAGGGCTGGCTCCTGGGCAAAGCGGAACAGGGCATTTACCACATCCTGGAAGTGTTAAACGTATCCCGTGTTGCCAACTGTCTAGGCAGCGTCGCGCTGGCGCAACGTGCGATGTTCGATGCTCTAGCCTATGCTGAGAGAAGGGTAGCCTTCGGCAAGCCCATTCTCCAGCACCCACTACTGGGCCGCCAGTTCCAGGATCGTCTGGAAAACCTGAGTGCCGCCTCCGTCTTGGCATGGGAAGCAGCGAAACTGTTGGATTTGGTCTGGCGGGAAGAACCCCCCTATTCCGAACAGTACTACCTGTTTCGTCTGGTAGCCCATTTGGCGAAATACTGGACAGCGGAATTTGCCGCGCAGATTGCTAAATGGACCATGGAAGTCTACGGTGGCTTGGGAACTCTCCAAGAATTTCGAGTTGAGCGCTGGCTTCGGGAAGCGATGATTCTTGCGATTTGGGAGGGCACGTCTCATCGTCAAATCCTGGATGGGCTTGAAGTAATCGAGCGGAAGAATGCACATCGATTGCTGTTTCAGCATCTTGCCGGAATCACTCATGATCCGGCGCTTGATCGCATGGAAGCTCGAGTCGAAGGGCATTTACTTCTTTCACAGATGGAAAGGGAAGCCGGTGCAGAGGAGTTGTTCAGGGACCTGGCCTCGCTAACGGCGAAGATTCTGACCAAACGGCAAAATCGATAGCCGACTCCAACCGTCAAATGACCCTGGCTGTGTCCAGCTCTCCCCGCGAATTCGTAGCAGCGCACTACGACATTGTGGTGTCCAGGAGCGGCTCGGCTGCCTTGATTATGAAGTTGAATACATCCGCAGGCGAGACTTCATAGCCGACGTTCGGCAAGTGACCTTCTCGCACGCGATCCTTCCGGCAGGCCGTCTGTGAGCTCCGGAGGCTCCATGAAGGGGGCAAACGAAGACGTCCGGGCCGGGATTTTTGCCCGTCCGTAGTCCGTGACCCCCGGCAGCTACGATATCGTTCCCGCGAATGACGGCGGTAATTGGGGGATTCCGCCTGGCGTCTTGCCTAAGGAAAAGCCACCCCAGTGTGGGCGGCTTCTTCATTCCCAGAAATCACCAACAGGCAACGAATTACTGGCTGGGTGGCCCGGCATCGGTGATGAAGGTTGCGTTGTCCGAGAACCATCCGTGGATACCCACTGACGGAGCGCCGTAGAACCACGACTAGAAAGCCAATTCCTGCAGGTGGTACGTGAAACCATTCTTTCCAAAGATGGGAGGCGTATTGGGATTAGTGAGCGGATCACCAACCTCCAGATTGTTCTGACACCCTGTGACCTGACCGGTGTGGCCCCAGGCGGGGGTCGGGTTCACATCGTACGGA